>CAYTXN010000063.1:0-8511 GCA_964441195.1 uncultured Limnohabitans sp. | reverse complement strand
AAATGCCCTGTTCCTTCAGAATAGGGCATTTGTCGTATGGTAGGAAGGTAAATGAGGAGGTAGTTTTGAGCTGTTCAGTTCAACAAACCAAACCATTTAAACCATGAAAAATCTAATTGAATTTTTGAGAAAGGCCAGTTTGTTACTTTTCGTAATTGCATTTATGGCCTGCTCCAGCGATGATGGCCAGGATGTATCTGGGGCTAAAGAAGAATTCTCCGGTGAAGTTGCCGGAGTAGGAACAATCACCGCTTCCAAGGACTTTGATACCATCTCCGGTACAAAAATAGCTGCTGGAAGTACCACCGTGATAGTACTTCAGGGAACCGACAATTCCGGCAAGGGATTTATGCTAAGGTTAACCACATATAACGGTCCTGGTACCTACGATCTCGGATTTACCAACATTGCAAACTCAGCCACTTATATCAATGGTATCTCTGCGGGGGAAATGTATTCCACTGCCTTCCAAGGAACTTCAGGCAAAATCACTGTGACAGCCGATGATGGGAAAAGAGTGGAGGGGACTTTTGAGTTTGTAGGAAAAGTGAATAACACCTCCTCGGCCATGACCGTGACGAATGGAAAATTTAAAGTAGATATCCAATAAACAAATTACCGCGTCACGTCAATTGCTATTTTTTTGTAAAGTCGCAATTTCGCTTGATTGGGGTGATGAAGCTGGAATTGTTGAGCCTCTTGGGTAACTGAGAGGTTTTTTTACTTTTTAACTTCGTAACCAAAGGATTTATAAGCTAGATCGATGCTCAGCTCTCTAAGACCGAGAATACGATCTGAGGGATATAATGTGTATGCTTTGGAAAGTTGATCAACGGCATGAGAAAATGCCTGAGCATTAAAATGAACAATGGCGTCATTATAGTATTGAAGACCTGCAAGTTGTTTGAGATTCACCTTTCTAAAAATAGAATTGTCGCTGTAGTCAACTTCAGGACCGGCAAGTCTTTGATTCAAAGCCTGCAATTGAGCATTCTTTGTTGGCTCATAGGAATCAAGGTATTTTTCCACTTCAGATGGGGTGGTGATCATTCCTCCTATCGGAAGAGTGCTTTCTAAAACAACTCTCTGTCCATCCAAATTAGCTACAATAAACACATGGTAATCTGTCTCGACAATGTCAAACGAATATCCATATCGCTCCAAAAGCAAGCTCAACGCTGCAGATCCACTCACACAATCAAACTTTCCTTCACTAAGCATATTGTTGAAAGTTGAATGCTGCTCATATTTTTTTAGAAGCTTTTGATGTGTTTTTTCAAAAATCTGTCTCAAGAATTTGAAATCATTCCTTTTTTTGGAGGCTTTGCTGTCAAGCTCCTCAACTAAATCAAACCAGACTTTTTCTGATTCGGTTTGCTCTGCATGGACTGCACGGAAAAGTAGAAAAGGATCATTGTCACCAGACTGCCAAAGTTTTTTCTCTGCTTCTGATTGAAAATTGAGATTAACATTCGAACTAAGCACTTCCTGGGACATAGTCACATGGACCAGTCCTGTAAGAATAACGAGTGTGAGTAGTGCTTTTTTCATCCAAGATGAACCTAATGTTAAACATTAACGGTAAAGTTAACAATTTGTTAACATTAGAAAAGCCCTGATGCAAAAACTTAACAATGAGTACTTCAGGTACTCATTCGTGATGATAAGGTTCGTTTCGAAGGATAGTAAACGCCCTATAAACTTGTTCGATCAAGAAAGGCCGAATCATCTGGTGGGAGAAAGTCATTTTGGACAGGGAAATTTTTCCATTTGCTCGGAAGTAGATTTCATCAGAAAATCCATAGGGGCCCCCAATGACCAAGACCAGTTGTTTTAGGCCGGAATTCATTTTTTTCTGCAAAAAATCGGAGAATTCGATGGATGAAAAAGTTTTGCCCCGCTCGTCCAATAAGATAAGCTCGTCTGAAGTTTGAATTTTTTTTAGAATCAACTCTCCTTCTTTTTCTTTTTGAAGCAATTCAGAAAGCGATTTGGTGTTTTTTAAATCGGGGATGATTTCTAATTCAAATCGGATATAAAACCCAAGTCGGGAAGAATATTCCTCCACTAGCTTTTGAATAGCCGGATGATCAGTTTTCCCGATTGCGATCAACTTGATTTGCATAGGCTAAATATCAAAAAAAGGAATGGCAAAATTTTCCAATATTTTTTTAAACAAAAACTAACCTCCTTTTACATAAAATCTGAACCGTGTCTAACTGATTTTATCCATTTAAGATTCTTAACAAATCTTTGAAAAACAATTACTTAAAACAACCTGTTCGGAATTCACAAACCAAAAATATTTCTACCATGAAAAAAGTACTTTCTATCCTAATGGTGATGACGATCTTCTTTGCGTCAGCTTTCACCCCAAAAACAACCAACGTTCACGAAGTAGAAGCCGACATCGTTGATTTGGCCGTTGCTACTGAGTTTTTGTCCACATTAGTTGCTGCAGTTCAAGCTGGTGATCTAGTTGACGTCTTGAAAGGCGACGGTCCGTTTACTGTATTTGCTCCAACAAATGAGGCTTTTGCAAAACTGCCCGCTGGAACAGTAGAAAATCTGTTGAAACCAGAAAACAAAGCTCAATTGGTGGCAGTGTTGACCTACCATGTAGTGCCAGGAAAAGTGATGTCGTCTGACCTAAAAAATGGTCAAAAAGCTAAAACAGTACAAGGTTCTGAAGTAACAGTAACTTTGAAAGACGGTAAAGCTATGATTGACAATGCTACTGTCACTACTGCTGACATTGAGGCTAGCAATGGTGTAGTACATGTAATTGATACCGTGATTTTGCCAAAAATGTAATTCTTTGTTAGACCAAAAAATTAGCCCTCTGAGATTCAGAGGGCTTTTTTGTTTCAAAGCAGTTCTTTTCGCTTGAGAATTGTTTCCAGGAATTTTTTCTCGTTTTCGGTATTGAAAATCCGAAAAGGCAAATGGATAAATTGAGCTTTTGACAAGTAAAGTACAAAAGCGTCTTTGGTCAACTCCACTCGCTTGATCATATTCCACTGTACCGGCATTCCCTCTCGGGCATTGATTTTCATTAGAATCTGACGACTGTCTATTTCGTAGGCCATTTTTTGAAATATCGCCTTATTTTGTTCCATTTGAGTCACACCGGTGAATTGGATTGTCCAAAACAAGACATATAATCCGTAGGCAATCACCGCACCGATAAACCACCAAATCGAAGCGATCCAGAGATATCCCAAACAGATAGCAAGAGCAATAAGGATAACCCACCACTGTTCTTTCAGGATGGATTTTAGTCCCATTTTGATGTATGTTCCAGTGGCTAGTTGGTATTTTTTTGTCTTAATTATCATCAGTCACAAATTAGAAAGCGCAAATATCCACCTATCCGAGTGATTTAGCAAATCGAAAAAAATCATAAATACGGCACGTGAATTGAAATCCAGGATGATGTAAGTGCCACATCCAGGAATGATTATCGCCAAGCGAAATATCAAGTGGCCATGAATAAAAAATTATAATCACTTAAAACAAAAGGATTAATCGATTGATTTTAAATATGTATTCGATTAACTTATCTGAAAATTTTTAGCCATGAACAGTCTCGTCATAGATCTCTTTATGTGTGGTGTGGCTTATGTCATCTTAATTTATTTCGTAGCAACGATGACTAAGAATTCACTGAGGAGAGGAAATAGTAGCAATGATGAAGGAGATGGAGGAATAGAAAATTTCACTCCACCAAAAATCGATTTGCCTCCTGGGGTAATTTGGCCTTCGGACTCTCCTAAAAAATCAAAGACTCCAGAGCCAGCTGATTATTAATGACATTTTTCACAAATCCCCTGAACTAGGAGATTCATTTCTTTCTTTTCAAAACCTACTGGTAATTTTATTTGGGGTAAAGTGATATCCTCCAAACAGGTTGTTTCCCCGCAAATTTCGCATTTGAAGTGAACATGCTCATGACTGTGATCGTGATGTGTCTCACCATGTGCACATAGTGCATACTTTGTAGCTCCGCTGTCATCAAGGACTTTGTGAATGAGATCCTTGTCTAAAAAAGTTTTTAAAGTCCGGTAGATTGTTACCCGGTCAAACTGTTGATTGAGCGTTTCTTCCAGGTCAGAATGTGATAGGGCAACGTTTTTATCCAGAAACTCCTGAATGATATCCAATCGACAATCCGTAATCCGGAGTTTATGTGATTGGAGTATGGTTAATGGGCTAAGCATGACTTCTGTTTGATTCTCAAATTAACTCAAAAAATGGGAGTGAAAAAAAAGGCGCTGGAATCAGCGCCTTTTAATTGTTTATTTTCCGGATTCTTCGGAGAGAATTTTCTCGATTCGTGCTAGCGCATCCTCCAGGTGGAGTTTCGACATTCGGTCAGAAGTTCGTCCTATGGCTCCTCTGATTTGACCTTGCAGCATTTTCAGCTCTCCTCTTGCCATTGGTCTGATGTCAGACTGTGAAGCATTGATCTGTGGTCCAACGAATGCCCTGAACTGAGCAGGAAGCGTAGGCTCATTGCCCGTCAGCAATAATTCAAGTCGCTCAATATGAGCTCTCTGAAGTGCTCTGCGATGTACATCGATAGTTCTTCCAGCAGGAAGTTCTGTCCAAATACCTTTTCTCAAATCATCAAACAATTCGGTGATTTTATAGGCATCATTTCCGTTGATTGCTTCATTCTCGATTACCCGGCCCAATCGACCCCACTCCAAGATTCCGTTGAGGGATGTCACTTGGATTGCTCTGATTCTTTCCAAAGCTCCAAAATCTCCAATGCGTGCAACAATAGTTTCATCCATTAACCAGGCTGGAGTTGCAAACAGCTCTTTGTTCAGGAAGCCTACTGCAGATTTTTGCATTTCTTTTGTAGTGTGGGTATAGACTGCTTCGCCTTGTCCTACTGACTTATAAATTTCAGTCACACCTCCCACATTGGTTCTCACATGCCCCATGTAGCGGTTAAATTGTCCGATGACCTGACCGTACATTTCTGAGAGATCAGAGAAATCTTTATAAGGTTTATTTTCTTCTGCAGTCCATTCCATCAGGTTTGGCATGATACGCTGCAGATTCTTGATCCCGTATTCGGAGGCTTTCATTGCATTATCACCCAAATCCTCAGACTGCGTGGTAGGATCATAGCTATTACCCTGACGTCCATATCTGTAGACAGGATCACCTTTTTTGTCAAGTATCCATTTATCCAAAATCGGCTGCTCTGCCTCTGGTGTAGCGGCTTCTGGGATTGGACGATAACCCCACATGATCGCATATTTGTCGTACGGTCCTACGTCAGGCATCAAACTTACACCCTCGTCTTCAGGCTGTGCGATGTAGTTAAATCGGGCATAATCCATGATAGATGGTGCAGTTCCGAATTCCTTTGTAAATGCGGGGTCACGAAGCTTCTCTACGG
The DNA here is from genome assembly GCA_964441195.1 of uncultured Limnohabitans sp. GTDB lineage: Bacteria > Bacteroidota > Bacteroidia > Cytophagales > Cyclobacteriaceae > Algoriphagus. The sequence continues at coordinate 3,095 of CAYTXN010000063.1, read as the reverse complement.
GATAAGCGACGGAAGAAGCAAAGTTGTGTGGAAGTCCCAAAGTATGTCCTACCTCGTGTGCAGATACAAATCTGATCAATCGGCCCATCGTCTCGTCAGAGAAATTCACACCTCTTGCATCAGGATTGATTGCTGCCGTTTGAATGAAAAACCAATTTCTCAACAGGTTCATCACATTGTGATACCAGCCTATGTGTGATTCGATGATTTCACCTGATCTGGGATCAGAGACGTGAGGTCCGTATGCATTTTGGATATCGGAGGCAAAGTATCTCACCACAGAAAATCTTGCATCTTCAGTACTCCAAGTTGGATCTTCTTCAGCAGTAGGAGCTTCTTTGGCTAGGATGGCATTTTTAAAACCAGCGGCTTCAAAAGCTTTCTGCCAATCTTCAATTCCTTGCTTTAAGTAAGGCACCCATTTGGAAGGGGTAGCAGGATCGATGTAATAGACAATCGGTTTTACCGGCTCGACCAATTCTCCACGCTTGAACTTCTCCATGTCATCTGGCTTCACTTCCAGTCTCCAACGATCAAGGTAACGACGTGAAGTAGCGCGCTGCTCATCGGCTCCATAATCCACATAAGATCTCGCAAACCAGCCAACACGACGGTCAGCCAAACGCTGCTTCATTGGCTCTTTTGGAAGCAAGACCATAGAAGCATTCATTTCTAGGGTGATCAATCCAGTTGCGCTATTTGAAGGCGGTTCGCTCGCAGCATAAGTCAATACATACCGCGCTTCAATGTTGATTGGGTAGGTATTGATATGTTCGATGTAGGAGCGCTCTGTGTCCAGTCGAGACACTTTATATTGAGTTCTTCTATTTCGCTGTAAGCCTAGCGCTTGGTTGTCTTTGCTGAAAAGATCAGTCGCCTCGATTACGATTCCAGTTGAATCGGTTCCTCTGGATTTGATGGCAAATCTCTGGAGGATAGGCTCCAAGTTTGAGTTCTTTACCGCCATAGCAATAGGAAGCGAGTCAGCCGCGTAATTGTTGACTGAAACGACTTTCAGGAGGATATCGTCGTTGTTTTTCTCCCAACGAACCATCATGTTGTTTGTGTTTTCTCCACCATAGCCGATTCCGTCAGCAGTTTTGGCGATTCTCACCACCATCAGCATATCTCTGCCGAGAAGAGAGTCAGGAATTTCGTAGAAATACTTGTCATCAATCTGGTGAACTTTGAAAAGTCCACCCTTTGTTTTTGCCTTGGCAGTGATGACCTCTTTGTAAGGTTTCGGCCCATTAGCTGGTGCTGCTGGTCTTGGGGCAGGGGCAGGGGCTGCCGCTACTGGAGTTTCTTGATTTTTTTTCTTTTTCTTTTGAGCAAAAGAGTCCTCGGCGTAAAGCAGAGATCCCATCACTCCCAAGACAAAGGTGGTTCTCCTCAGTAATTTGGGTAGGGTTTTATTCATGATATAGTAAGTTGAATTCTAGAAATAAAGTAACTTCCAAACTGCGGGATATGGGGGCGTTAAAACTTATTTTTTTATAAGCGGTTGAATCATCAAATCAAAGGCTCTTGAACGGATCAAAAAATCAAATAATTGTCATCGGCGGTGGACTAGCGGGGCTAATTTCATCTATCCTTCTTGCAAGGAAAGGGGAAAACGTGATGCTAATTGAGAAAAAAACCTACCCTTTTCACAGGGTTTGTGGTGAGTATATTTCTAATGAAGTGTTGAATTTCTTAAAACGCGAGCGTCTTTATCCTGATTTTTTGGAGCTTCCACAAATCAGTCAGTTTGAGTTCAGTGATACCATGGGGAAAACAGTTCAACTACCCTTGGACCTAGGAGGATTCGGCATTAGCAGATTTATTTTGGATAATTGGCTAGCTGAGCAAGCAAAGAAAGAAGGAGTCGAGGTAAGAACCGGAACCCAAGTTTCTTCCGCAGATTTTGATCAGGGCTCAAATTCTTTTTCACTTATTCTTTCCGATCAATCTATAATCAAGGCGGACTATGTAATTGGAGCCTTCGGCAAAAGGAGCAAATTGGACAAGGTTTTACAACGGACTTTCATCAAAAAAAGAAGTCCATACATCGGAGTGAAATATCACATCAATACCGATTTTATTCAGAATACAGTCGCCCTGTACAATTTCAATGGAGGTTATTGTGGAATAAATGCGATCGAGGACGGGAAATTCAACCTATGCTATCTGGGAAGCAGAGATCAGCTGCGGGAGTTCGGTTCAGTGGAAGAAATGGAACAACAAGTTTTATGGAAAAACCCGATTCTGAGAAGAATTTTCCAGGAAAGTGAGTTTCTCTTCGAAAAACCAGAAGTGATTAATGAGATTAATTTTGAGCCAAAAGAGCCAGTTGAAAATCACATTTTGATGGCGGGAGATGCCGCTGGATTGATCACTCCACTTTGTGGGAATGGAATGGCGATGGCCATTCACGCTGGAAAGTTGGCAGCGGAAGCACTATTAGATGGCAAAAGTCGAGGTGAAGTGGAGTCCATCTATGCCAAAAAATGGACAGCAGAATTTAGCCAACGACTTTGGGTAGGAAGAAAAGTTCAAGGACTTTTTGGATCTGGTGGAGCTTCGGTTTTGGCTCGAAATCTAATCCACCACATTCCATTTTTTGCGAAGCAAATTATTAAAAACACACACGGGAAGCCTTTCTAATCAAACCCAAAAACCTGCAAGACCTGCGTATTTTCAAGAAAATAGTAAATGAAGAAGGCATTTAGAGTTAAAGCCGAAATGCTATTCATACCCATCACCCAAGAGTAAGAAGCATACTTTTCAGGTTGATGAATCACAAATCTGAACCAAACCAGGAAAAAAAGAATAATCGGAGCCATTGCACTCAAGTACACCCAAATAATTTGAGTTTGGCCTCTATCGGTAAAATACCAGATGAATGCAGCTCCGGTAATGGCAAAGAAAATGGCTGAAAAGAGAAAAGTCCCTTTGATTCCCAACTTGATACTCAGCGTATAGTCTCCTCTTTTAGAATCTTCCCGATGTTGATAAACCTGTGTAAGAGGATAATTTCCCCAAAGCATTAAGCTGGTCAAGAGCCCAGGAATAAGCACATGAGGTCTGAAAATCACGTCCCATCCCAAATCACT
>CAYTXN010000062.1:8756-13078 GCA_964441195.1 uncultured Limnohabitans sp. | reverse complement strand
TAAAAGTAAGTTACCCGGATCAGTCAGCTGATTCCACCACACTCTACGCCGCGACTGATGTAGGAGGATTATTGATTGATGGATTGGGAGATGGAATTTTGATGTCTTTGGAAAAAGAAGCCGACCACTCCCGTCAGGAGATTCTAGATCAGATCAAATTGCACAACTCGGTGAGTTTCGGAGTCCTTCAGGCTGCCCGAACACGGATGTCGAAGACAGAATATATTTCTTGTCCTTCTTGTGGACGAACACTGTTTGATTTGCAGGAAACTACCGCAATGATCCGAAAACGGACTGATCACTTGAAAGGTGTGAAGATTGGAATCATGGGATGCATCGTAAATGGACCTGGAGAAATGGCCGATGCGGATTACGGTTATGTAGGTTCGGGCAAAGGAAAAATTACCCTCTACAAAGGCAAAGAAGTAATGAAAAAATCTGTCCCTTCTGATAAAGCAGTGGATGAATTGATCAACATCATCAAAGAAGATGGGATGTGGAATGAGCCAGAGACGATTTAATCGTCACTGCGAGTGAGGCACGAACGAAGCAGTCTCATAAAAATGAAGGAAATACGATTGAAATACCATTGAGATAAACTCCGCTTCGCGTCGTGAAATACTAAGCCACATGTTCAGGCACTATTTCGCCACAGGCATATTTCATTTTGCGAAGCAAAATTTATTTTCATTGTATTTCGCAAAGCATATTTCTAAATAAATCAAACTTATCCCTCACTCATTCTGTTAAACCCTCAAATTCAGATATCATGTCAGAAAACAGTAAAGTCAAAGAATTCTTCAAGTTGGGAGAGGTGGGGGATTATTTCTTAAATATTTTCAAAAAGCCGGATCCCAACAAACCAACGAACCTAAATTTGCGGATGATGCATGGCATCAATAAGATATCCATCATCGTTTTCCTTTTCGCGATCATAGTCTGGACGATCAAGCGGTTCATTTAAAAGCCACTTCTGCTTTTCTATAAAATTTCAAAGCTGATTTCTGATCAGCTTTTATTTTTTCCAAAAATCCGCTGAAAGGGTTCAACATTTTGCCCGATAAAATCCTTTGGGAATTTTTCTTCATCAGGCAGGCCTACAGGTAAGTTTTCATCGTCAGATGGCCAGTAATTGGTTCGGAAGATAAAATCCCAAACACTCAATGTAATCCCATAATTGAATCCGTTTGGATGACTTTCTGGGAGATTACGGGCATGATGCCAAAGATGCATCTGAGGGCCGTTCAGAATGTACTTGAAGGGGCCAAGAGGGATCTTTAAGTTAGCATGGCCGATTTGTCCTATGACTAGTGTGAAAATATGGACGATGAAAAAATCGGTGATTCCAACTCCGATCATTGCAAGGGGTAAATATTCTAAGGTTCGATAAATCACATTTTCCATCCAGTGAAACCGAAGCAAAGCTGCAAATCCCATTTGACGCGTGCTGTGATGCACTTTGTGAAACTCCCACATCCAACCTACATGATGGTACATCCTGTGGATATTCCATTGCATGAAATCTCTGACAATGAAAATCAACACGATTTTGGCCCAAAATGGCCAAGTGTCAATTTGAATTGCTACCAAGTTGGTAATCCCAAAAAGCCCGAGGAAATCATTGAAAAGCTCCACTGCAACCATGGAGAGGGCATTGTAAGCGATCAGTGCAAAGAGGAAGTAATTCCAAAAAAGGTAAAATAAATCCATCCAAAAGTCCTGTCGAATCGCAGGTTGATCTTTTCTCCAGGGAAAAATTAACTCCAAAATCCAAATCAACAAAGAAGCAGCGACTAACCAATAAAAGTAGTTGTGCCAGCTGGGGTTTAGAATTTCATTGATCAGGTAATTGGCATAGCCATAATAGCCATCCACAATTGCCTTGAAGTATTTTTCCATTGGTCAAATATCGAAAATCATGATCTAAACCACTTGCTAAGCCAGCTTGTTTGCGATTACATTTTTTGTAGGACTTTTATTTTCTAACTTATCTATGCTAAATAAACCCACCCATGATTGACCTGATGTTTTCTTTTGTGATAGCTGCACTAATTTCTCTTTCCGTTGATTCCGATGAAATTTATTATTCGATGGATGATTTTCAAAAGGTTAGAAAGATCGATACGCATACGCACCATAATTCAGAAAGCAGTGCTTTAGTCGAAGCTGGAATTGAATCCTATTTTTTTCTTCTCAATGTCAATGTGGATGTCCCAAGTTATCCGCCTTTGACTGAGCAAACCAGGCTTTCGCTTTTGCATAAGTCACAAAATCCTTCTCACATCGATTTCCTCTCCACCATTTCACTGGAGAATTGGAGAGATTCCGATTGGGTAGAAAAAGAAATAGAGCGAATCAAAAAGACCTTTGAGCAAGGCGCGATCGGAATCAAAATCTGGAAAAATATCGGGATGACATACAAAGATGAAAACGGAAGTTTCATTATGGCAGATCATCCTAGACTTGAACCTATTTTTCAATTCGTCCAAGACCAAGGAAAAACCTTAATGGCTCATCTTGGAGAACCTAAAAACTGCTGGCTTCCGCTCGAAGAAATGACTGTCAATAATGACCGAACTTACTTCAAGGAGCATCCTGAATATCACATGTATTTGCATCCCGAATACCCCAGCTATGAACAGCAAGTGGAAGCAAGAGATAATCTGCTGGCAAAATTTCCAGAAATCCGATTTGTCGGGGCACACCTTGGAAGTGTGGAGTGGGATGTTGACGAACTGGCGAAGCGTTTGGATCGCTTTCCAAATATGGCAGTAGATATAGCTGCCCGAATCGGCCATCTTCAGTTTCAAAGCCAAAAGGATCGCGAAAGAGTCAGAAACTTCATGATCAAATATCAAGATCGATTGATCTACGGTACTGATCTTGGGATATCAGGAACTCCCGATGCAGATCGAGTGAAATCCAATGCAAAAGCCACGTGGGAGGAAGATTGGAAATATTTTGTTACAGACCAAAACATGGAAAATCGGGTGGTGACAGGTTCATTTCAAGGCTTGAAATTGCCCAAAGAAGTGATCGACAAAATTTACTTTCACAATGCTGTGAAGTGGTTTAGACCAAATCTGAGCAGATAATTCTCAAAAAATAAATCCCATTCTCGCCACCAAGCTGTGAAACAAGTAGGATGTTTCTGTAATAGAACTGTAGCCTTGTGGAAGGTTTGTAGTTGGTCTAGGTGTTGGATTAAAATCAAAATTTCCCAAAAAATATCCCAATTCCTGCCTTTTATATGCAATACTCATGGTGAGAGCTGTCTTTTTACTTTTTTTAGATGGGAATTTCACTCCGATAGACGGACTTACCAACAGCCCTCCTTTATGCCAGCTTTCGTACCATTCAGTTTTTTCCTTTTTTTCAAGCAAAGGGAATCCTCCTCCAAAATCAAATCCTCCGATAAGTTGAGGCTTATTTTCTTTTCCTAGAAATCCTCTCCATCCCAATGCCATTGGAAAAATAGGAAGGGACTGGTATTGGTCAAAGCCGACAGAAACTCCCAAAGCTTGATTTTTTGAGATCATTGCTCCGTGAAATGTGATTAAGGAAAAATCAACTCGGTTTTTATTCTCCCAGCTCCAGTTTTCAACGGGATTTCCAAACAATATTCCCACTTCAGTTTGATTGAAGTAGGACCTATCCTGACCAAAGGATAATTGGGAGCAGAAAACCAAAAAGCATGAAATCAGGAATTTAGGATCCATTATCTGATTAGAAATTCTCAGTTTGGAGGATTTAAAATTTAAGCTTTTCAAAAACGATTATTGAACTGTGACTGGATTTTTCACATCAATGCAGCTAAGCTTTACCAGCTTGGAAGGTGTGCTGTAATCAAACTGGCAAACCCCATCCGGTCCGATTACAATAAGAGATTTTGGGCCAGGTATGATATCCACTGATTTCATAGATTGAAGAAATTCCAATTGATTTTGATCAATTCCCATCACATTAGCCACATTGAAGCTTTTCAATCCGTGTTGCCCTTCGGCTACATAGAGATGATCACCTGCCAAAGCTAATCCATGTGGATTAAGCATAGGATATGCTTTCACTAATTTGGGTTGGCGGAGATCAGCTATATCCACTACTTGAAGTTCATTCACGCCATTCCAGCAGTTTTGTCCGTTTCGCAAGGTGACGAATGCGAATTTTTCATTGACTACCACAGGATCGCAAGCTCTTACATGCTCAAAAACAGATAGTTTGAGTGGGTTTGAGGGCGTGCTGGCATCGTAAATATGCATTCCTGAGTTGGATCCGATAAAGAGATTTTCCTGAAAAGGGAAAATAGTTTCTATCCCCCAACC
>CAYTXN010000062.1:0-8656 GCA_964441195.1 uncultured Limnohabitans sp. | reverse complement strand
GTATCCGAGGCGGAATACATGTGATTGAAAACGTCTTTTACACGCTCCACCAACTTAATTGAGCGGATGTTGCTGATGTCGAAGACCAGCAAATCCACATAATTGTCAGCGTAGAGCATATTGTTATTGACCGCTAGATCAACATTTCCTTCGATTGGGATAAAATTCAGATTGATTGGAGAAGCAGGATTAGTATTGTCAAGAATATGAATGCCTTCCTGAGGCTCGTTGATGAGCAGGTAATTACCGTAAAGGTAAATTTTGCCCGGATTTTCAAGTTCCTGGCCCGGCTCAATGGAAATCGTTCGTGCCCGCACATCACTCATCTGAAGATAAACTGGAACCATCGCACGGTATGTGTGGATGGTTGTAACTTCGTCTTGGCAAGAAATGGAAATGACTGAGATCATCAAAATCCAAAGCATTGGGAGTAATCTTGATGTTTTCATAAGAGAAAAGTTTGGTTGAGAGAAAAATCCTGAGTTGAAAACCAGACGTTTATTCTGACATGAATGCTACAATCAAATATAAATTTTTGAATATCTATAGGCTATCTATAGAAAAAGCCGGAAAAAAGGCTTTCCAGCTATTAAAGGTTTCTAACTTAGTTTGAATTTTACTCGAATTTTTTAGGATCAAGTTTGAAAAATCTCACGGCATTGTTGAAGAAAATGTCTCGCTTTTGATCTTCCGAGAGGTAGTTCGCATTTTCAATCACGCCGATAGATGTCTCTAAGAGTTCAGGCCATACCATGAGGTCAGTCCCATAAAGAATTCTTTTTCCAAAACCAGCTTGAACCAATCTCCTGAGGTACATATGGATTTCCTCCAATGGATAGCTCCAGATAAATCCCGCCAAATCTACATACACATAAGCATTTGCACCCATCAGGGCAATCATTTCATCAATCATCGGATAGCCAGCATGCATCACCCATATTTTAAGATTTGGGTGTTTTGCCAAAACATCCTCCAGAAGAAATGGATTTCCCATGGATGCCCGGTACTTGGGAGAAGTGATATTTGCCATTCCATTTCCGCCCGTACCCATGTGGATTCCCACTGGAATCCCCAGTTTTTCAGCTACTCCGAAGTATTCATCCAAAGAAACATCAGCTGGAGACATTCCCTGATATTGGGGAGCGATTTCACCCATGACTTGGTAAAACCCATTGGTGAGTGAGTCTTCAAATGCCGCAACACTCATACCCGCACCGACACCAATGGAAGGAATAACCCGGTCTGGAGCTGCTTTTTTCCAGCGATGCAAGATCTCGGCATCTCCACTGGCGACAAAAGTGATATTGAGGCGTTCAGCAGTTGCTAAGAGTGCTTCCTGAAATTCTGCATCGGACTTTGCGGCTTTCAGGGGATGGGCACAGTCGGTATGGATGAAAGAAGGAGGCGTTTCTCCCGGCCCGCTTCCTGGCATGCTGCTTAAGAACCAAGGGCAAAGGTCGTTTGCAAAACTAGGGTTGACCTTCATCGCATGCACATGGACATCGATGATTGGTTTGGGTTTTTTGGCTTCTTGAGCAATGCAGGTGAGTCCAAATAGCGCAATTAAAATTCCATTCAAAAATGCGATTTTTGATAAAATGGAAATAGGTTTTAGGTACATGTCTTGGGGTTTTATAAAAGTGGATTTTCTATTGATCTGAAAGTACCATTAATTTTTCTATTAATCCAAATTGAGACAATAGAGTATTTGTACTGAAATGTGAGATTCATTTTTTTTCAACCTCTCAGATTGCTTAATTTTCATCCAACCAAAAACCTTTATCTATGACTCTAGAATTTTTCCGAAATCATTGCCTCTCGTTTCCAGGAGTAACTGAGGACACGCCTTTTGACCCAACAACCCTTTGTTTTCGGGTTGGAGGAAAAATTTTTGCGATTATGGATATGGAGGTATTTGAGTATGTCAATTTGAAATGTGACCCGGAACGGGCAATCGAATTGCGTGAGCGATATGAAGGAATTACGCCCGGTTATCACATGAATAAAAAGCTTTGGAATTCGGTCAGCGTGGCGGGAAATGTGCCGGACTCACTGATTTTGGAATTGGCAGTCCATAGCTATGAGTTGATCAGAGATTCTTTGCCTAAGAAAGTGAGAGAGGGAATTCAGTAGGCAGTTTCAGTGATCAGTTTGCAGTGGGCATCATTCATTGGTTGCTAAAATTGGAAAGGAGAAACGTTAGTGATCATTCAACTAAGAGAAAAGAACAACATCTACCCTTTTTACCTAATTTAAGCCAACTGCCTCGTAAATCGAAAATCGTAAATCATAAATCCCGATGTCCTATTTTTCCATCCGACAAGTTTCCAAATCATACGAATCGCTGATTGCTTTACATGAGTTTTCCTTGGATTTAGAAAGAGGACAATTTCTAGCGATTGTAGGTGAAAGCGGTTCCGGAAAAAGTACCCTGCTACGAATCATGGCAGGCTTGGAAACTCAAAGTGCAGGAGAGGTCTGGCTAAAAGATCGACAAATCGAAAATCCTGCTCAAAAACTGGTTCCCGGTTATGATGAGATCAAGTTGATTCATCAAGACTATCACCTGAATCAAAACTCTACAGTGGAGGAGAACATATCACGTCCTTTGCTGAACTATGACAAGAATTATTCTCAAGATCGAGTGGAACGCTTACTTTTTGACTTGGGTCTCGAACGCCTGAAGGAGCGCCATCCCCGTCAACTCAGCGGTGGACAACAACAAAAGGTAGCAATAGCTGCGGCACTCGCAGTGGAACCGGATGTTTTGCTATTAGATGAGCCGTTTAGCAGTTTGGATTCAATTCAAAAGCATAAACTGATCTCCGAACTCAAGGAATTATTCCTAGAAATGGGTACCACGGTAGTTTTTGTTACCCATGATTTGGATGATGCTTTGCGTTTGACAGACAACCTAATCATCCTCCAAAAGGGGAAAGTTGTTCAAAAAGGTGGTTCTCAGGAGCTATGCGAGCACCCTAAAACAAGATATGTTGCACGCCTATTTTCAACTATCAACTTGATTCCTGATCGATTTAATTCCTATATCCGCCCTTCCGATGTGAGACTTCGAACCAAAGGAGAAATTCTCGGTCACGTAGTTGGTCAGCGATTCCTAGTTCACTACAATTTATTGGAAATTCGGCTAAAAAATGGAGGTCAAATCTGGGAAGTCGATGATCCGTTCAGAAAGTATAAAGTTGGAGATCGAGTGTACCTTCATTTTGATGAGGAAAAAGTGTTGGTTTTGAGGCAATGAAATTGGAAAATTTTCCCAAGAAGGTTAGGCCTCATACTTCGCTTATAAAAAATAAGTGTTCAGGGCCACAACCCCAAACACTTTTTAATTTTGCATTTTAGTGTCTTAATTTTTTAGATCATAGGCGTGTTAAGGATCAACTCCCTTATCACTGGCAGTAGCCTCGTATTTCGTAATTCGTACTTTAAATAAAACTAGGCTTCAACTTCCTGCCGCGGCACGCAAGCTGCTTAGCCTGACAATAGCGATTGTTGAATACATTCTACTGTCTACTGTCTACTGAACACTGCGACTGCTTACTGATCACTCAATCCTCGTGCTCTCCATGTTCCCCATGCACATGCCCATGAGCAAGTTCCTCTTTGGAAGCTTGCCGAACTTCGATGACATTTCCTTCAAAATGAAGTTCAAATCCAACCAGCGGATGATTGAAGTCTAGCAATAGATTTTCGCCCATATCTTTCATCACTTTTGCCTGCATGCTGTAGCCGTTTTCATCCATTAACGGAAGGAATTCTCCTTCTTTCAACATCTCAGGCGAGAAGCCTCTCTCACCTGAAAATTGCTCCTTCGGAAGTGTTATGAGCAATTCCTCGTCAGGTTCACCATAGGCATCTTCTACAGAAATCACAAAAGAAAAGTTATCGCCATCCGCTTTGCCTTTGAGTAATTCCTCGAATTTTTCCGGAAGTCCACTCTTTCCAAAAATGAAATAAAATGGATCTTCTTCATCTCTGATTTCTACGCTAAAGGGAGCAGACTCAATATCGTCTTCGTTTTTACTGACTTTCAGTTCGTAGGTTAGGCCTACTACTGCATTTTCTTGGATGTGCATGAGTTAAGGTTTATTTGGTTAAGCCATATTTCAGGCGAATAAGCATTCGTTCTTTAAGTACCGTCCACTTGCTGAGTGGAGTTGAAGTTTTTACTGGTTTTGCTGCGCGAAAGACAAAGTACTGATAGTCTTTTTCCGCAAAGAAAAGGGAATAGGTTTCCATCTTTTCAAGGTAAAAACCTGCGTTTGAGATGTTTTTGATCAGATCTCCAGAATCTAAAGGCTGATCGATTACTTGCAGTTTTTCAGGTTCATTTTCAATCATCCACTGCAGATACCGCGGAGATGGAATGTGAATGAAAATCACCGAATCAGGAGTCGAATGCTTTTGAATATTCTGGAAAAGCCGAACATGCTGATCCACCGGAATGTGCTCCAATACGTCAGGAAAGACGAAAAAGTCAAAGGTTTTTCCCTTTTTGTCAAAATCCGACATGTCCGAAACCTCGAAGTTCAAATTGGATTGAGCCTGCCAAAGGACTTTTGCTTTCTCAATACTTTCCGGAGAAATATCCACAGCAAGCACTTCTCCATTTGGAACCTGCGTCGCCAAAAGATGGGAAACTGTCCCAATCCCACAACCTACCTCAAGCACCCGATGAGTTGACATTAATCCCGCAGCCTTGACTTTATCCAGAATGCTCAAATGCCGTGAATTGATCCCGGTTTTCTGCTGTTTTTCTGCAAACTGGTCGTAGAAGCTTACAACTTCCTCTTTCTGATCTGTCTTAGGCTTTTCCATTGGATTCTTTGTAGGTGAAAAAGACACCTGCGATCAAAGTCAAGATGATTAAATATTGGAAAATCACCATCGGTGTTTTGGTCGCATAAAAGCTTGCAGGCGCAAAGGTGAACACTACTTCATGCTCACCACCTGGAATTTCAAGTCCGCGAAGTAGGTAATTTACCCGCACAATTGGAGCTTCTTTTCCATCGATAGTAGCAGTCCATCCTTTTGGATAGTGTACTTCTGAGAATACCGCCAAACCTCCTTGACTCATGGAAGCTTGGTATTTTAATTCATTTGGAGTAGTTGAAGTCAAGGCTATTTGACCGACGCCAGCTGGGATTTGACCAAATTCGGCTGTGTTTAAAGTGGCTTGTGTTTTGGTATTTATTTCGCCCAAAGTTTCGAGTTCCTCCTCATTGGCAGAAACAGTGACGATTTCTGTAGGAACCCAAGCCGGACCGTTGGCCTCTGGATTTTCAAATACTGCATTTGCTTCCGTCCCTGCGATCAGATATTTAGTGTTGAGCATGTTGATCACGCCTGTGCCTTCCCAGTCAAAGTTACCTTCCTGTGCTTTGGCAATAAATGCCTCCAATTCCGGTTGAAGTTGATTTTCCACCAAATCTTGGTAGCGACGAAGTTTCGCTCCGTGATAACCGCCCAAGCTGTTGAATCTGAAACTGGTTCGTGCGCCTTGCGTTAGGCCCTCTGTCAAAGGCAACACGCGGAAATAGTCTTCATCGGAGGCAATTGATTTTTCAGCGGGAGTCTCTGCGAAGAATTGTCTCGATGGATTCCCCTGAAAAGATTCAGAATTGAGGTAGCGTCTGTTGATCGTCCAAACATCAATAGATATCAAAGCGATCAAACCAATACCAAGTATCAGATCCGATATTTTTCCTTTCAAATGAAAATAAACCAGCCCAACCGCCAAGGCAATAAATGCTAAGCTCTTCCAAGCCGACGCTGAAAGCATGGCTTTTCGATCAGCTTTCAACGCAGTCACCAACCAATCCGGGAAGTTTCCGTCTGCTGCGCCTTCAAATCGGAAAAATGCTCCGGATGCCACTGCAAGAATCAAAACAAGTCCTCCAACTATTCCACCGGATATCAGCAAGGGTTTCAATTCCTTTTTTTGAACCAATCTTTCCAAAGAAATCATTCCCAAAACAGGGATCGCAAAAAGCGTCATTCCCAATGCCATCGATACAGCTCTGAACTTATTGTATCCCGGCAAAATGTCAAAAAGTAGGTAGTTGAACCAAGATAGATTCTTTCCCCAACTCAGCATTAACGATAGCACGATGATCGTCCCGAAAGTGATCAGGCTTTCTTTTGGTGCAGCCCAAATACCGAGCAAAGCCAGAAAAACTAAAATTACACTTCCGTAGATTGGGCCGCCTGTAAAAGGCTGATCTCCCCAATAAGTAGGTGCCCCTTGAATGAATCCATTAATTTGAGCAGGTTCCATCCCTTGAGATCGAAGTGCTTTTTCGGATGCGGAATCCTTCGAAAGCGGTGTGTTGCTTCCACCTCCATAGAAATCAGGAATCAATAAGGTGAGCGTTTCCAGTTTTCCGTTTGACCAGCCGAATGCATAGTCTTTGTCCAAACCGGAAGATTTTGCTTCCAAAGTTGAATTTCCACGGGTAGAGTAGGGACTGTATTCTAGGGCGGTCGCAAGTCTTCCAATATTTCCTCCCACAGCCAAAGCCGCACCCAAGACCAGGAAGCCGATCGTTTTGGAAAGTCCCGGAATCCCTTCCTTTTTCCAGTCAAAAATCATCCGAACTACCACATAAATCACCGAAATGATCAAGGTGTAATAGGTAATTTGTAGGTGATTGAATTTCAGTTGGAGCAAAAGTCCCAAAGCAAGAAGTGCTGCTCCCAAGATTCTTTTTCGCTCAAAAGCCAGGTGAATTCCGGCTAAAATCAATGGAATCAGGCATACTGCCCAGATTTTGGCATTGTGTCCAGCTTCGAGGGAAAGTAAATTGTAGGTATTAAAAGAGAAAGCAATTGCTCCGCCAATGGCGAAAACTGGTCTGACTCCGAAGCTTAAAAGCAAAATGTACATCCCCAGCATTCCAAAAAACAAACCATTGATCGGGTGGGGGAGACCAATGGTCAAGACAGAGATTAAAGCGTTAGTGATGTCACCCGGGAATTCCAAACTGACAAAATAGGCCGGCATTCCGCCAAACATACTGTTGGTCCAGAGCATTTGTTCTCCTGTCGATTCTCGGTGATCCAAGACTGCTTTTGCAGAACCTTCCCATTGGAGAATGTCACCTTGGAAGATGATTTTCCCGTCGAATACCATCGGTGAGAAATACAGAACTACGATCGAATAAAAAACGACAATGCCCAGCAGGTGTGGCAGTAGATCTTTTTGAAAATTAATTTGCATGAAAAGGGATGGTTTTTTCTGCGTCAAAATTAAGCCTGCAAATTAGGGATTTAATGGGAATGCACGGTATTTTGAATATGAAGTAAAGTATAGGGTTTACCTTGATTTTGCTAAGAAGTCATCTTTGCCATGAAGGCAGATCGACCCTATGGTTATATCAGCCTCATTTGTTGAGACTTTAGACTTGGATGAGAAAGATGCAATCTTCAGACTGCAATTACTTTCAAAAAGCCTAACGAGGACTATCAGAAGACTTGTTCTAATTATAAAGGGAAATAGCTAAAGCCTTCTTTGTGAATCTTAAAAGTTCCAAAGGCACGTACTGAAAAAGCTAGGTATGCAATGCCGGAAATACAGGAGCTCAATCAGATTTGAGAGCTGAAGTCACGATCTGTTTTTTTTTAACCGCACGAGAAGGAGCGCAAAGGTTTTACTGCAAACGAGCTATCTTTCTTCGAATGGTAAAAAATCTTAGAATCTAATGCGCTGTGAAATAAAAAGCCGCCAGATATAAATCCAGCGGCTCTTGCTTCTTGTCTCTAGCTTCTAAACTCTATAAAACTCTTCCCAACCTTTTCTCGGCGGCATTCCAGCCAAGACTTGATTAGCAAGCGGGTTATTCGTCATTTGTCTTGTCTCGCGATCAAACTCCAACTTAACGCCCATTTGTTGAGCCATCACTCCAAGACAGAATACCTGACTCAACGGCCCCGCAATCTCAAATGGTGATCTGGTCTTTTCCTCCCCTTTGCAGGCTTTGAGGAAGTTTTCGAAATGATTGGAAGGACTTGCAGGTACTTCGGGAAGTTTGGATTCCCATTCCTTGGCTTTGGCCTCCGGAATGATCGAAAGGGTACTTCCGTGTGATCCACCTTTGAAAGTCAGCTCTTTACTATAAATGATCTTGCCGGGATTCAATTTTGCTGGTTGAATTTGTCCATTGCTTGGTGGTGGGATATTTGGATCAAGTTCCGAGACCCCGTATCCATCTGGAACGGAAGGGATGTTATCCAATCCATCTTGCCATGTGATGGTCATTGGAGGCATAGTGCCTCTTTCAGGAAACTTAAACTCCAACGTAGTTGACATGGGGAAAAAGAAAGAATTATGTCCTGAGAGCTTGGTCGGGTTGATTTCGTAAGGAAGTCCCAAATCCAAAAACTCATGCGCCGTATCCATAATATGTGCGCCCCAATCACCCAAGGCTCCCATTCCGAAATCGTACCAGCAGCGCCATTGTCCATTATGATAGTCCTTATTGAATGGATGGGGACGAGCCTGACTTGTCCAAGTATCCCAATCTAGGGTAGTAGGTATAGGTTCGGCAGTCGGAAAACTACTGATGTTGGGATCCCAACTATGCCATCTTCGACGGCTGTTCATATGCGCCGTCATCGCTGTGACATCCTTGATGATTCC
>CAYTXN010000061.1:0-13173 GCA_964441195.1 uncultured Limnohabitans sp. | reverse complement strand
TTCAGGATGATACCAAAATTTTCAATAGTCTTTGCGCTGGGGCAGATGGATATATATTAAAGAAAACTTCGCCTGTTGGTCTTTACCATGCGCTGGAAGAAGTTAAGAATGGAGGAGCTCCTATGTCTCCATTGATAGCCAAAAAAGTCTTAGCCTCTTTTCATGGAAAAAATCAAGAGTCCTCATCACAATATAAATTGACGATTAGGGAAATAGAAGTGCTGAAACTTCTAATAAAAGGATGTAGCATGAAATACATTGCCTCAGAGCTTAAAATGTCCTTTGAGACTTGTAAATCACATTTGAAAAATATCTACACTAAGTTACAGGTGAATTGTGGGCGGGAGGCAATTGCAAAAGTTTTAGCAGAGCGGATAAAACTATGAAACTATTGGCTTAAATGGGAAAAATAAAAACCTTTGGCTTGAGGTTGAAAGGACTGTTTCTAATCCTTCATTTTTTTTTATTTGGTTTTCAGACTCTTTTAGGACAGTCCGTATTTACAGTCAACTCCATCGAAGATTATGAAGACTTTGATTTGGCGGATACCATCTGTGCAGACAAAACAGGAAAGTGTACACTTAGGGCCGCTTTACAAAATGCCAAAAAGGTAAAAGAAAAAAGCAAAGTATATTTTAATATTGATGGTTGTGGCCCCTTCACCATCGTACTTAAGGATAACTTGCCTAAAATAACTTCACCAATTGAGCTTGACGCTACAACTCAACCCGGCTATGTTTTGGGTTCTCCCCAAATTATAATAAATGGAAGAGGTTTGTTAATTACAATGATCCCATATGATGTTGAGAAAGGAGCAATCGGATTTCATTTGATTAATGGTAGTTCTGGAAGTTTGATTAAAGGTTTGGTAATAAGTGGCTTCAGAGGCACGGGAATACTTCTTGATTCAGACAATAATATTATTCAACAGAATTTTCTAGGAACAAACCCTGAAGGGGACGGTGCCTTTAGAAACACCACAGCACTATTTCTGAAAGGGAAAGGGAATTTGATTGGGGGAGAAAACTCCGAAGATAAAAATTTGATCTCAGGTAATGGAATGGGAGTTTGGGTTACATCTGGAAATCAAGTTAGAGGAAATTACATCGGAACTACCCTTGATGGAAATTCAGCCCTGCCTAATGAGATAGGAATTTCCCTTACAAGGTACTCTAAGTTTAATCTGATCAGTGGAAATTTGATCTCAGGTAATTCAAGGGGATTAGATATTCCTGGAGACTATAATGAAATCTATAGTAATAAAATAGGGACTAATGCATCCGGAAATTTTGATATAAAAAATCAATTCGGAATCAGGCTAGCTGGAGCTAAATTTAATAAAATAGGAGGTAGTGGTAAAGGGAATCTGATTTCGGGAAATATTATAGGGATCCAATTAAATAGTATTCCCTCGTATGATTTCCCAACCAAAAATGAGATTAAAGGAAATTTGATTGGGCTGGATATTTCTGGAACATGCCCGCTTGGAAACGAATCGGGAATTTTAATTACTAGCACTGAAGGGGATATTATAGGTGGCGTTCAGCCAGGTGATTTAAATATAATATCAGGCAATACTAAGGTGGGAATTGAAGTGAAGAGGGCTGATGATTTTCTTATTCAAGGCAACTTCATAGGTTCAGATGTAACTGGGCAGTTTGCTGTTCCAAATGGTGTCGGAATAAGATTCTCAGAAAACACCTCAAATTCTGTTTTTGGGGAATGTACTGTGACTGATAATTTGATTTCTGGAAATCTAATTGATGGTGTAGATATTAATAACCTAGAAAATATTTCGATTATAAGAAATCTTATAGGCACCACCAAAGACGGAATTACTCCATTACCAAATTATGGTAATGGTATTAAAATCCTACAAATTAAAGATCTAAACTGCATCGGTGGTTCGTCCGAAAACATAGCCAATTCAATCGCTTTTAATTACCAAAATGGAATAGAAATACTTCAAAAAGGTTTCAATCCAGAAAGTGTAGACATTTTGAACCGAAGCAATCGGATTTTTAATAATGTCCTGTCTGATTTTGCTGAAAGTACCAGCAGGTCTTTGGGAACCAAATAGTAGGGTTTGGGTCTTAAGTGATTTTTTTTAGATCTTCAATATCCCCAAAAAATTTAGCTAAAACGCTCAATAATGTCATTTTTCTCCCCATAAATGGGGATTGAATGGAGGTTATTCATGGCCTACATTTATGAATATGTTTTTAATTAATCCTTTTAAATCATGAAAAAGCTACTCTTCTTCATTTTTCTTATTTCTAATTCCTTAGCGGTTTATGGACAGGCGGGATCCAATGATTTAACTTTTAATTCTGATAGGATAAATTATGGTTTTGGGCCAAATAGCATTGTTTTAAAATCTGAGTTACAGCAAGATGGTAAACTCTTGGTTGTAGGAGACTTTACAACCTTTAATGGTATATCAAACAACCGAATAGTTAGGCTGAATGAGGATGGAAGCCTAGATAAAACTTTTGATTGTGGAACAGGTGCAAATCTTGCAATTAGAACAGTTGCTGTGCAACCAGACGGAAAGATTCTGATAGGAGGTGCTTTTAGTACATTCAACGGGTTTTCAATCAATAGTTTGGCTAGGTTGAATATTGATGGTAGTCTAGATACCGAATTTAATCCGGGTTTTGAATTTCGAACTGATGGTATTTATTCCATATTAGTTCAACCCGATGGAAAAATCATTATAGGAGGTGGATTTAATTCCATTGATGGTGTTGAAAAAAGAAATATCGCCCGTCTTAACCTAAACGGGACCTTAGATAATACATTTACTTCTGGTATTGGTGTGGATTCTCAAGTATTAACAATTGTAAGGCAATCTGATAACAAAATTCTTCTAGGCGGTAATTTCACTTCATACAATGGCATACCAAGGAACCGGATTACTAGAATAAATGAGGATGGAAGTATTGATTTAACATTTGATCCAGGCACAGGGGCAAATTCAACGGTAGAAACGATTTCCATTCAACCCGATGGAAATATTCTTTTGGGAGGGTGGTTTACTTCTTTCAATGGTGTAAATAAAAATAGGGTTGCTAGGATTTTCGTAGATGGAAATCTAGATAACTCATTTAATACTGGAAATGGAGCAAACAACATAGTTAAAACTATTGCATTACTCCCTAATAATAAAATTGTAGTTGGTGGATTGTTCACAACTTTTAATAATACAACAAATAGTCGTTATGTTCAGCTAGATATGGATGGCAACATTGATTCCTTCAATAACACTGTAAACATTAACAATATGGTTTATGGTTTGACAATACAGTCAGATGGGAAAATATTGGTTGTAGGGTCATTTACTGAGATAAATAATTTAGGAATTAAATTTATATCTCGACTAAATAATGATAGTACACTCGATACAACTTTTAATCCTATTACTGGAGCTGATGATCGAATTTGGATTAGTTTGATTCAAAGTGATGGGAAAATTGTCATTGGTGGAGGCTTTAAAAATTATGATGGTTATCCAAGAAGTGGAATTTCCAGGCTAATGGTAGACGGAAGCCTTGATCAATCGTTTAATATAGGTACAGGATGTCAAGGAATAGTTTACGCTATGTCAATTCAACCTGACGGTAAAATTTTAATTGGTGGTTCTTTTTCTTCTTATAATGGTGTTTTGAGAAATAATATTGCCAGACTGAACCAGAATGGTAGCTTGGATAATACATTTGACCCGGGAACAGGTATTGGAAATTCAGCATTCTCTTCGGTGAGGACATTAACCTTGCAACCTGATGGGAAAATTATAGTCGGGGGTGGATTCAGTTCTTATAATGGGACACTTATCAATAGTATTGCCAGATTAAATTCTGATGGTAGTTTAGATGATTCTTTTATTCCTGGCAGTGGAGCGAACAATACTGTTTGGACAAGTGTATTGCAACCTGATGGCAAGATCCTTATTGGTGGCTCATTTGGCTCCTTTAATGGCTTATCTAGGATCAGAATTGCTAGATTGAATCCAGATGGTAGCCTTGATACATCCTTCGATCCTGGGAGTGGAGCAAACAATACAATTTACTCAATCGGTCTTCAAAGTGATAACAAGGTTATTATAGGCGGTCAATTTACTTCTTATAATAGATTAAGTATCAATAGGATTGCCAGACTGAACTTAAATGGCACTTTAGACGGGACATTTAATCCTGGTACAGGAGCATCTAATACAATATTCACATTAGGAATTCAAGCAGATGATAAAATTCTTGCAGCGGGAGATTTTTCTTCATTTTCTGTGTTCTTAAGAAATAAAATTGTACGTCTTATTAAAGATGGTAATGTCGATACCACCTTTGATCCTGGTGAAGGGGCAAATATTACAGTTTCTACAATTGCTATTCAAGCTAATGGAAAAATCTTAGTAGGAGGCGATTTCACTTCCTACGATAATGTTAGCAGAGTTAGAATCACACGCCTCTTAAACGATATTGGATCTGATGAAGATAATGAATCCCCCAAGCCAGATTTATCAAATCTTCCTCAAATCAATGCTCAATGCCAAATTAACTTCGATGAATTGACCATTCCAACTGCAACAGATAATGTTGATGGAATTATTCAAGGTAGCACTGATCAAGTTTTTCCAATCACTAGCCAAGGAACAACAACAATCAATTGGACTTTTACCGATGCAGCAGGAAATACAAATACCCAAACTCAGGACATTGTAGTTCTTGATACGGAATTACCTAATATCCAATCAGGACCGGATATTCAAATCGATACTGAATTAAATTCTTGTCTGGCATCAGTAAACATTCCTTTCGCCACCGCTGCCGACAATTGCTCAGTCGGTATTCCAACAGGAATCCGAAGCGATGGATTCGCCATAAACGATCCCTATCCGGTTGGACCAACAACCATCACTTGGACGGTGTCTGATATCAATGGAAATTCAGCCATTCCGGTAGTTCAGACGATCACTGTTATTGATAATCAGGCCCCTGTAATCAGCACGAATCAGGATCAAAACTTGACAACTGAACCAGGCACTTGTACCGTAAACTTTGAAGCGACAGCTACTGCAACGGATAACTGCTCAGTCATTACTCCAACAGGAATCCGAAGTGATGGCTTACCTTTAGACGCACCATATTCAGTTGGGCCGACAAGCATTACCTGGACGGTATCTGATATCAATGGTATTCCAGCCACTCCGAAAGTTCAGACGATAACTGTTACCGATAATCAAGCCCCTGTAATAAGCATCAACGGTAATCAAGACCTTAGCGCCGAGCCTGGAGTTTGCACTGCAAACTTCGAAGCGACAGCTACTGCAACAGACAACTGCTCAGTAGGTACTCCAACAGGAATCCGAAGCGATGGCCTTGCCCTAGACGCTCAATATCCGATAGGAACAACCACCATCACTTGGAGTGTAAGCGATGCCAACGGCAATCCGGCAGAGCCGGTTATTCAGACCATAACCGTGGTGGATAATGAATTACCAATTGTGATAGTAAAAAATATTCTTATCGAGCTTAGACCTGGGGAATCGTATAGTTTAAACACCGAGGAGATTGATAATGGATCCTCTGATAACTGTGAAATAGCTTCAAAAACTTTAAATAAAACCCTGTTTGATGAAGAAGATGAAGGTGAAAATCCAGTTGCTCTGACCATCATAGATCAATCAGGCAATGAGAGTTCAGCGACTGCCACAGTTACTGTGATAGTTACTAGAGATGCCGATTGTGTTGTAGCTAGGGCTCGTGATTTGGTATTGGTATTAGACAGGAATGGTTCTGCATCTATCAGAGTTAATCAGGTAGATGATGGATCTCTCACAAATTGTTCCAATCGAATTGTCTCAAGAGAACTCGAGAAATCCATATTTACCTGTGCTGATTTAGGTGAACAAATGGTGGGATTCAAAGCCATAGACCGGGATGGGAATATAGGAGAGACCCAATTCAAAGTAACTGTTTTGGATGAAACAGCTCCCAGTATTGGAAATTCATCCAAAATAAATATTTCGTTGGCTTCAAATGAAATTTACATTTTACCTGACTTGAGATTTGCAAATGCCGCCTCTGATAACTGTTCTGTCGTAGAATACATTCAAGTTCCCGAGCCAGGAACGGTTTATAATTCATCAGGAACATATCAAATTCTATTAAGAGCAATAGATGGAAGTGGAAATCTAGGAGAAAGGTCAGTTACTTTGAGTATTAGACAAAGTGTAAATAGCAGGCTTCTACTTGGGAATGAATCATCAGAGACAAATACTTTAAGTGATGAACAAAAATCAATCATTCCTTTTGAATCAAATAAGATGAAAATCTATCCTAATCCAGCAATTGAAATCACCAATGTTCAGGTCAGTTTGATTGAGCCTTCAACTGTAGAAATCAGGATATTCGATACTGCTGGCAGGTTGGTCTTCAGAGAGGAGTCTTTACAGGAAGATAGCTTCGTCCGTAGCATCCAATTGGGTAGCCTGAGCACAGGACTTTATCATGTGGTGGTAAGAGTCAATCACCAATACCTGCAAGGCAGACTAATAAAACGATAATCTTTTTTCAACATTAAATTAAATTCTAAATGTATTTACTCAAAAAAGGTAGATAATTTTATAATGATTGAAATCTCTGAAAGGGTTCGATATTCTATCGGGCCATTTTCATTTGTTAACTCTATATCTCCGAATTTTCATTTTTGATATTAAAATTAGCTGTTCTTATCCCCATAAATGGGGATTGAATACAGTTTTTTGATCCATTACATTTATATCGAAGTTTTTTTGATAAAGACAGAGGCTTCAATTTTTCTGATTACCAATTTCAAATGGTTGAAATAATTACATCTAACCTTTAAAAATCAAATTTTAGTTTAATCCAAGAACAAAAAGTTATGAAAAAGAATCAAAGTAAAATAATTTGGGCTAAAAAGATTTTTAGTCTATCCACAAGTCTAATCCTCTTTATTCTCATACTTACATCAGGTACTTCATGTGTTGAAGATTTTATAGAGGAAAATGTCGTTGAATTGGAAAATGAATTTTTAACTCAACAAAATCTCAATTATAGTTTACAGATGTTGAATCTTCATAACAATGAAAAACTAAGGCTATGGGACGGGAGCAATGATGGGGTTGAGGGATTTTATTTTTTACCACCATTGGTTAATAAAATAGATTTTTCAGGAGAGTTTGACCCTGCACAAGAGCCTGTTGTAGAAATCAGCGATGACCTTTCTTTCAAGACAGTTTTAAGGACTTTTACAGTAAGTAGTGAGGGAATTAGCCAAGTCAGAGTAAATCAAGAAGAGGGATTTTATATGGCCAACTGGCAAATATCTGATGGAGGTCAAAGTGGTAAGTTATACCGGTTAAGGGTCCGGATAGCTGACAGGGTCTATGGTCACATCGATGTTGGAGTTGTCCAGGATCGTAGCCAAAAAGTAGAAGGTGCCCAAATCAACCTTAATCAGAATGAAACCCTACCGATCCGATTTAGGGTTGAAAAGGGGGTTGAGTTTACTATTCCAATTGTTTCTAGATCAATTTCCACATTCAATTCCCATAGCTGTGGCCTTACTATTGATGGCAAAGCCTATTGTTGGGGTTGGAATTGGGCTGGTCAGATAGGTGATGGGTCTTATCTCGCAAGTTCTGGTGGAATAAATATCCCTGTAGAAGTACTTATGCCTGAGGATGTCAGATTTGTAAAAATAGATGTTGGAGGGAATCATGTTTTGGCACTATCTTCAACGGGGACAGTATATTCTTGGGGATCTGATCGTTCTGGGCAGTTAGGCTTAGGGAATGAAAATGAAAACTGTTCAACAGGCCCCTGTTCTATAATACCAAGAAAAGTAAAAATTCCTGGTGACGAAAAAATAGTTTCTGTCAGTGGTGGGATGGCCCATTCTTTGGCATTGACTTTAAACGGGGAAATTTATCAGTGGGGTATAGGTTTTAATAATATTCCTCAAAAGCTGCAATTTCAAGAGGTATTCAAAAGCATCAGTGCTGGAGGGAATTTTAATTCCTCAACTTCCTATGCAATTTCTATATCAGGAGAACTTTATTCCTGGGGTGATAATCGTCTTGGACAGCTTGGTATAGGTACTACAACATCTCAGGCTCAGCCGACTTTGGTTCTATTTCCAAATAATGAAAAAATCATTAAAATCGGCGGAGGCCAGTATCATGCAATTTCATTGACTGAAGGTGGGAATGTTTATACATGGGGATTAAATTCAAATGGTCAGTTAGGGGATGGTACAAATGTGCTAAAAACAGCTCCAATAAAAGTTCAATTACCTACAAATCTACAAATCATCGAAGTTTTTGCAGGCATATATTCATCTTCAGCAATTAGCCAATCCGGTGAGTCATTTTTATGGGGATATAGACAGGCGATATTACCTGATAGTTGGGTTCCATCACTACTTGGTGTTCCTGAAGGAGTAAAATATGTTAAAGTAGTAATGGGAGATCAACATGCCATTGCTATGAGTGATAAAGGTATAGGATATTCTTGGGGAGGAAACAGTGTTGGGCAACTTGGAATTGGTTCTTCATCTTTTAGGGTAGCGGAACCAACAAAGTTAGCAGGAGATATTATATTTTATTAGTTGTAAACTTAGCAGTTTTTTAATAGTAATTCACAGAAAGCCATATATTTAGTCCTAAGTTTATATTTATGGCTTTCTGTGGATTCTCATTTGCTATATAGTCCTAAGAATAATTTTAAAATTAGAAAATGGTTTGTCTGGCCTTGTATTATATTTCTCTCCCATCAATTTATCTCCAAAATATTCCCATTAATAGGGATTAAAAACAGTTTTTTGATCCATTACATTTATATCGAAGCTTTTTAGATAAAGACAGAGGCTTCAATTTTTCTGATTACCAATTTTCAAATGGTTGAGATGATTACATCTAACCTTTAAAAATCAAATTTTAGTTTAACCAAAACTTACAAGTCATGAAAAAGCATGGAATTAAGATTTTCAGTAAAAATTTAGGATGGTCATTCATGATCATATTTTTGGCCGTTTCCTGTCAGGATCTCAACAATGAAATGCCGATTGAAAATGATATGGGGGAAATTATAGCCTCGAATGGTGATTTGATTCCCGGAAAATACATCGTGGTCTTGCATGAAACCAAAATAAACTATAGAAAATCAGCCCGGTATGAGGAAAACCAAGCTTCAATGAGGAAGATTGCTACTGATATTTCAGTAAAATACAAAGTGCTTCCTGAAAAAGTCACCAGGGTTTATACCAATGTATTATCCGGATTTGCAATTGACTTGGAAGAGGAGGAGCTACATTTGATGAGAAAAGATCCTTCGATAAAATACATCGAGCAGGATGCATACGGTTATGCTAGTTTTCAAAAAAAATCACCTCCCGGCAAAAATCCACCAACAGAACCGACAGATCCAACAGAGCCGACAGATCCAGTGGACCCAAGTACGTCTACTTCAAGTTGGGGCCTGGATAGGATAGATCAAAGAAATTTGCCTTTGGATCAGAAATTTTCAACCACCGCCACTGGCAAAGGAGTGACGGTATATATCATGGATACTGGGATTTTAACTGATCATCAAGAATTTCAGGGACGTGCATCATTAGGTTATGATCCATCAGGTTTATTTCTTCAGGATTGCCAAGGTCATGGTACACATGTAGCGGGAATTGTAGGTGGAGCTACTACAGGTGTAGCCAAGGATGTAAAGTTAGTAAGTGTCAAAGTGCTCGGAACGTTCCTTACTGAGTCGCCTTGTGAGAATTGGGGTGCCTATTCCCAATGGATTGATGCATTAGATTGGATAGCTGTAAATGCAGTGAGACCAGCTATTGTTAATATGTCACTTCAGGGAGGAAAAAGTGATGCTTTAAATCTTGCTTTAGACAATGTTTATTATTCTGGCATACCTGTTATTGTTGCCGCTGGGAACTTTGCAGATGATGCCTCACTTTACTCTCCAGCAAGTGCTGAAAAAGCTTTTACGGTCGGGGCTTCAGCATCAACTGACCAAAGAGTTGGCTTTTCAAATTTTGGAGACGCTGTCAAGCTTTTCGCTCCCGGTGAAAATATTTTATCCGCAAGTATCAATTCAACTTCAAGCTTTACTTATAATAGTGGGACAAGCATGGCTACCCCTTATGCAGTTGGTGTAGCAGCTTTGTTTTTAGAAACAAATCCTACAGCAAGTCCTCAACAGGTTTATGATTTTCTTATGGAAACCTCAACAAAGAATATGATTGCTTTATCAGGCAGTGTAAATAACCACTTACTCTTTTCGGGTTTAAACGATATAGGCGCAGGTCAAATAGATCCTAATCAAGGCGATTTTGAGTTAATAGGTACTTCCGAAAAGTTCAGGGGTGGCGAATATTTAGTCAATTTGAATTGGTCTCCTATTGTGGGCATAGATACCTTTGATCTATATGTGGATGGGGTAAGAGAGATGGAAGTTCAGAATTATGGAATTACCCTTAAGGTAAGCGGAGGTAAAATACCACCTAAGACCTATCAAATCTGCGTGCCGGGGACTTCACAGTGTACCAACACAGTGACAGTTAGTTTTTAGAAGAATAAATTTATCTTTTAAGCCAATCCTCGGTTAGTGGGTTGGCTTTTTTCATATTCAGTTCGTCCGAAACAAAAAAATTCCCGAAGCCCACCAGACTCCGGGAATAACCAAAAAAATGAGGCGTTTCTTGAATGATTAATAATGAATGTAGTTGGTGATCAGCTGAAGGTCAAGCTTTTTATCTCCGGTGCTCTCTGAACTTAGTCCTCTTAAAATCAGCGTGTAAACTCGGTTTCCTTTAAGCTCCAATGTCCCTGTCTGGATGAGCGTTTCGTCCGTTTCGCTGGATTTAACAGTTAGAGTGAAATTGCCCTTCGCCAGTTCTTCGAAATCTGAAATAGACTTGAAATTTGATCCTGCTACTAATGGTGTGTTCGAACCTGAGACCTGCAAATACACCTCCTCAGTATCAGAGGACAAGTGGACAAATCTCAGTTGGGCCTTATCTTCAGTCGGGTCTTCCCAGATGTCTTTGACCATAATTGCATCGATTCCTTCTGCCTGATCAGCGACAAAAACCGAATAAACTGAATCAGCTTTTAGCACAAAATCTTTTTCCAATAGAGCTGTAGCAGAATTGAAAGCTGAAAATCTGAAATCTCGAGTCCCCGTGAAGAATGCGCTATAAGGAATTATTTGGGCGTACTCCAGCGGAGTTTGATTCACCCGATTTTGATTAGCAAAAACGTCCATGGCAGGGGCCTCAGTCGAGCCTTGGAAAATCGAAACGTAGG
This sequence comes from uncultured Limnohabitans sp., assembly GCA_964441195.1. Taxonomy (GTDB): domain Bacteria; phylum Bacteroidota; class Bacteroidia; order Cytophagales; family Cyclobacteriaceae; genus Algoriphagus. The sequence continues at coordinate 1,838 of CAYTXN010000061.1, read as the reverse complement.
CAGCAGGTGGTAATTCAGGAGATTCGAGATTATCCAGACAGCTAGTCAATGACAGCGATCCGATTACGAGGCTAGCTGCAACCATTAATCCCCTAAGAGTCGTTGTCTTGGTTTTGGATGTGAAATTCATAAGTGTTGGGTTTAGTTTTCAAATACATCCTCAAGACGCAGAGCCGCTGATTTTCGCTTCAATCAACATTTAAAAAAAATATCCAGAACCAGAGACGGAAGGATAATTGATTAAAATTGAGTTGGATAGATCTGGAAATTTTTTAACAAAAAAATATATTGAGAACCTGTGTTCTAATCTACTATTTGATCCAAGGAATTCGGAAATTGCATCAAACCCAAAAACTTTATGGTGGATTCTCCTAATGAAATGAAAAGTCAACTGACAGTACTTAATCAAGCTATGTCAGGGGTAGAGGAGGAGTTTGTAGCACTACTCGAAGGGATCCATCCTCAAAACCGGGAGTCAGCAATCAACTTTCTGAAATATCTGATTCTGCGGAAAACGGATGTCAGAGAATTGCAGCTTTTGCTTCATGAGAATGGCCTTTCTTCCCTTGCAAGTTGTGAAAGTCATACGCATCGTCAGATTCAGGTTACGCTGCAGAAATTGGGAATTTCATTCGACAAACTCGATCCCTGCACGATGGAATTTGGTTCAAGAAAAATCGAGATAGGGAGTCAGCGCCTATTTGGTCCCATGCCAGAAAATTGGCATTCGGCAGTCATGGTGACCTTTGATTCCGCCTTTTTGGATGAAAAGGATTTGATCCCAAAGCTTTTGAAAAAAGGAATGGGCACTGCACGAATCAATTGCGCACATGATGACGAATCTGTCTGGCAGGAAATGGTGGATAAAATTCGCCATGCTACCAAAGAAACTGGAATTCCATGCAAGATTCATGTAGACTTGGCGGGGCCAAAAATCAGAACCAAACTGCTCACCAAGGGCCGAAAAAATGGGAAAGTCAAGATAGAAAATGGCCAAACCATCTGGCTGAGCAATTCAGCAAAAGGATTTAATTCGAAAGACATCGTCATCAGCCCAAATGAACTTGGTGTGATTGAAGGATTGAAACCACGAGATCGTGTTTTTATTGATGATGGATTGATTCTTTGCCAGGTTGAAAAAGTCGAAGGAAATAGGGCAGCGTTGAAGATTTTGAGGATTTCTTCCAAGAAACCTTTCATCAAAGCTGAAAAGGGAATTAATTTTCCGGATTGCTCACTTCAGATTTCCTCACTGACGAATTTCGATCGGGAATGCCTGTCTTTTGTCTGTGCCAATGCAGATACTGTTGGGTTTTCATTTGTAAGATCAGCGCAGGATATCGCCGATCTCCGTGAGGCATTGTCGGAATTTGTTGAGAATATTCCACATATCATCCTCAAAATAGAAACGCATGAAGCGGTCAAAAACCTTCCTGAGTTGCTTTTGGAAGCCATGAAAGATTCAGATTTTGGAGTAATGATAGCTAGAGGAGACTTGGCTGTGGAGATCGGCTTTGAGCGCTTGGTGGAGATTCAGGATGAAATTCTTTGGCTTTGCGAGGCAGCGCATGTTCCGGTGATCTGGGCAACACAGGTACTTGAAAGCCTTCACAAATCAGGAGTAGCTACGCGCGCCGAGGTGACTGATGCAGGTCATGGTTCACGTGCAGAATGCATCATGATCAATAAAGGTGAGCATACCCTTGAAGTGCTAAAGTCACTCAGAGATATCCTGCAGCGTAGTGCTGCCCTTCGTATAAAAAATCGACTTGTTTTCCGTCCACTGAGGATAGCGAAGGATTTTTTTGAAAAATAAGCTTCACGAGATACTACTCCCT
>CAYTXN010000060.1:0-13327 GCA_964441195.1 uncultured Limnohabitans sp. | reverse complement strand
CTTTGTAAAGTGTGACATCATTCACCACATCGGCATTGAATGCGGTGAATAAACCAAACATGTGTGAGGGATTGTAAATCGGCGCACCGGCGAATTGAATCAGGTTTTGATCTACTCCTCCACCTCGAACATTGAGCCCTGAGGAAGCTTCACCTACTTGGCTTACACCCGGAAGGGTGGCCAAGGAGCGCACGATGTCGATTTCTCCCAAAAATGGCGGCAACTCCCGAATTGTATTCATATTCAAGGTAATGGCTCCCATGTCGGTGGATCGGATGTTTTTCTCAGGATCTCTTCCAAAAATCACCACATCATCCAACTGAAAATCCTCTTGAATCATTCGGATAGACATTCTTCCATCACCAACCGCGGTGATCGGATAATCGATCGTTTCGTATCCTACATATCTGAATTGAATCGTGTATTCTGCCCGGTCGAGAATGAGTTCAAAACCTCCGTTGTTATCCGTGATTTTGGTAAGTTCCAATTCGGGAACTGTCACAGTAGCACCAACTAATGCCTCTCCGGTAATAGCATCAATGATTCGCCCGGATATTTTAATTCCTTTGAGCTGTCCAATATCTCTTCCAATGACTTCTCTTTTACCAGGAACAATAGTTTGCGCCCAAGCTCCATGTCCTATTAAAAAGATGAAAAGCAGTAAAATATTTTTCATGTGATTATCATTTGATTTTTAAAGGCCACATGAATCTCGTACGGCTTATAATGTTGGCTCTTTGTGTCGCCTTGGGTCATGCTCGATTTCATAAGCTTAGAGTTAAATGCCATTAGGATCAAATCGATAAAGTTCCATTGGTAGTGATCCAGCTATGGATTCTTCAGGAGCCCGGAGAATGTAAATCTGGCCGTCGGAGGTGAAATAGCCAGCATTGATGCTTTGAGGCAAACCGGGAATAAAGTTCTTCGCCTTCCAGGCAAGAGTATTCAAATCCAACTCAAATATTTGCTCCACCCGTCTGTAAAGCCCGATGTAGACTTTATTATCGATTACTTGGGCCATACCATAGCCATTCCCTAATGTGCCAGGATAAAAAGTAAGAATTTTCCAAGAATCGGCATTGGGCTCATACTCCCAAATATTATTATCTGAAGCTACGAAATAGGCTTTCCCTGAATAAATAAACCAAGCAAGGCTATTGGAAAGATCTATTGGCGTAGAAGCTTGAGTTGTCCAAGCTTGAGTAGTTGGATCATATTTTCTAACACTACGCGTTCCCACTCCTGAACCACCAGCGAGAAAAAGCTTTCCATTTAGCTCAAATGCCAAAGAATTTACACTGTTTGTCGGCAAATCCGGTAGTCTGGTAAATGTGCTGCCTGTAACTTGCCAGAAATCTCGATTGAATTGGAAAACATCCCGGTCAATTTCCACTGCACCTCCGCCAAGGAAATTGGAAGTAGCAAATGCCCCTTCCCTACCTTCACCCGGAAAATCGACTTGTGTCCAAGTGCCTGATTGAGGATTAAAGCGCTGGAAACCCTGATAATACCCCGCACCAAGTCGCAAGGCTCCAAGGCCAACAAAAAAGCCGGATGAATTCTGGAAAAAGACATTTTCATATATCCGTTGATTTCCTGGAAACTGGCTAAGCAGTGTGTATTTTCCAGACTGATATTCAAAGGGTTGACTAAACTCAAATATCTCATCTTGGATCTGCAATCGAATCTTGACAATTGGTTCGCCAGCTGGTTCCGGTATTCGAACTCTCAAACGGGATTCAAAAAAGTTTTGCAAAATAGTCGCTTCCTGAGTTCCAAAAAATACCCGAGTTCCTTCCGGAAAATTTCGACCTTGAATCTGTATTTCTTGTCCGACTCGCGCAAAAGTAGGACCGTAACCTTCAATGATCGGATTTAGCGTTTGGATTGCGACAGTCTCACCAAAGAAGTCCACACCCCCTACGGTCGCAAATGATCTAACGAAGTAATCCTGATTTATTTTCAAACCTTCAGCTTCTCCGATGAATCTTCCAGGGCCTTCTTTTATCCCTAATGATACGATCACGGGCGAGGTGAAATTTTCACTCACTGAAATTTGAAATCCGTGATCTGAGGTAGAAATAGGCTGGTTGGTGATCAATCTTCCAAGAACTCTCACCTTTTCTGAACTGACAAAAATCACGTCCTCAGTTGTGACCACAATGGTGGCATCTTCCTCTTGGGTACAGGCCCACCCAGCCAAAAGCGTTAAAAAAATGCCTAGAGACAGTAGTCTTCGCATGCAAGTGTGATAATAGTTGTGACCAAAAATAGAAAAAAGCAGGAGGATTTCAACCGGGATTAAAAAAAGGACTATTTATTTAACAAAACCTAAAACTAAAAAAACCTAATTTCGTCAATAACCGAGTAAAAATCCAGAAAGTAGGACAGAATAAGAACTGGTATAATTCAAATTTTCATCTTTAAGCACCAACCTGTCTATTTTAATAACCGACTTTTTAAAACTAAATTCACTTATCTCTCTGTGAATTGGCTTACTCTCAGTATCCTGCACCTTGATTTTATTTTGAAGAAATAATCCGGATTTTTCCGCTATTTCTTCCAATGATTTCATTTGCCGTGGTGGAAGAATCACCCAAAAAGAGCCTATTTCTGACAGAAACTCTGCAACATTTTCAATCAACTCTTCAAAAGATAAGTCATCAGTATGAAGCGCCTTTTTTCTCTTTGGGTCTTGAGACTTTAGGTGATCTGAAAAAAAAGGAGGATTGCTGACAATCAGGTCGTATTCCTCAAGTTTGGGGAAGTCTTGAATTCTTCCATGAAAAAGATCCAATCTTTCATTGAATTGACTTTCCCTGAAGTTTTCTTCAGATTGACTTGCAGCATCCTCATCAATTTCTATTGCCATTACTTTAGCTTCTGGAAATCGTTGCGCAAGCATCAAAGCGATAACACCTGTCCCAGTTCCGATATCAAGAATTTTAGAAGGATTTTCAGCCTTAGCTAAAGCTCCAAGCAAAACCGCATCGGTGCTGATCTTCATGGCGCAACGATCTTGGTTTACCCGGAATTGCTGAAACTGAAACCATGAATTTCCCATTAATTTCGGGCTTTGCTAAAGAATTTACTGCGGAATCCAGCACTGTCCTCCATTGGATTGAGTTCATCTTCTGAGACTCTTTTTACGCTTTCGATTGTGTAAAAGGCCTTTTCGTCCACTTCCTTGACCTTAGAAATGAATTCTTGGAGTATATCCCGCTTCATGACAGTGAAGAGGAGATTTACCTTTCCAAAACGGCCTTCTCCACCAACATTTGTAAATCGATAATTTCTATTTTTCATGAATTCCAGCAATTCAGGAAGTGGTTCTGGTGTAATCACACGCACCAAAACTCTTCCGATAGCAAGCTTTTCTTCGAGAGTCATCCCTACATAAGTCCCTGTGGCGAAACCACCTGCATAAGCGATATAGGAAAGTGGATTATCGACATTTTGGAAAATCTGGCCAATAGCAAGCAGCCATATCATCGCTTCGAAAAAGCCCAAAATTGGAACAATGTTCTTTTTACCATTCATCATAAACATGATTCGGAGCGTATTGATCGACACATCTCCAATTCTTGCCACAAAAATCAAAAGAGGCATCAAAACGTAATTGAGCAGGTTTTCGGAGATTCCGAGGGAATGAAGCAAGTCTTGCATAGTAGGGTAAATTCTTGCGCAAAAGTACTTCTTTCTTTTGGGATGGTAGAGGCAAAATTGATAAAGGCAGGGAGTATAATATTGATCAATTCATAAAATGTATTTTAAATATAAAAAAATATCATTATTCTAATTTAATACCATTATTATAGATTTTATTTGATTAAATAAAATAATATACCTACTTTTTTGAGGTTTTCGATGGGTTATAAGTCTTTATACATTCTATTTCTTTCTTTCGGTGTTAGCAAGTTTGTGAATTAGGAATCTCGTTTAATTTTTTATTCTAAAGACAAAATACCCTCTTTTAGTTTAAGGCTTTTGATTCTATTTATAGAGGCAGATTAAAATCCGATTCAGAGAAGTTTCCGGATTTAGGTTTTAAGAATAATTTGATTTTTTACTCATATAAACCAATATACTATGTTAAACTCCAAAACAGTTTTCTATTTACGCTCCGAAAACAATGAATTGTTTGATGGAGCAGAGACTGGAAATCCAGTCAAGCTGCGTGGAAGTATTCGACAAACTTCCAGGGAAAATGAATTTCAAGTAACGAAAGGATTCATTGACATTGGTAAGGTGCCAACCCTTAATAAGTCTTCAACTTTTACACTAGAAGCTGTTGTTCAGCCAAAAAAGGTGACTGGTTCCAGACAAAATATCCTGGAATCACAATCCCCTCCCGTCGCAATTTTCTTGGATAATCTGGGGAAATTGAATGGAAGTGTACACACCGCAAGTGGCTGGCAAGTGATCACTTCTCTGAGTCCATTACCAGCAGGCAAGCAGGTCCAAGTAAGGTTTTCCCGCTCCTCCAACGGAACGAACACCCTTGAAATTGACGATAAAGTTGTTGCATCCAAGGTTATTTCAGGCAAGCTGGTACCAGTAGGCAATATGGGATTCAAGGCAGCGACAGGAATGGATGGGAAAGCATTCCAATTCCAAGGTTTACTTTCTGAAATCCAAATAAAAAATGGGGCCATTTTAGGCTCTGAGATTCAGAATAGAGTTAAGAATGCATTAAAACTGGAAAAAGCAATCCAGATGAAAATTGGAGCTAGAGCAAAAGTAAGGGTAGTACCAAGTATGGATGAAAGCCATGCAAGGCTGCTCCCAATCAAAGACATCATGAATGCAGTGGGAGTTGAAAAACTCAGCGATCTGGACCAATTGAAAATCGCTACTCCCACCAGCATTTCCAGAGGGAAAGTGATGATTGCATCTAGTAAAAATGACAAACTTGGGGTGAATTGGGCGGGGGTAGCTAAAGATTTTGTCAAAATGAAAGAGGCTGACAAGAAAGTCCAACTGGCAAAATTTCTCCCAAACCGTAACAGTAGTCAGTTGATTCTTTCTTCTTTCAAAAAGGAAACTCCAACCGCCTCTCCATCTCCGGCATCTACTTCAGCAATACCGAGACCAACAAGTAGCATTTTATTGACCAACAGAATTCTGGGAACCAGAGTAGATACATTTACCGCAGATTTCAGAACTGGAGTCAGGCTACCGCGAGAGATTATTGCATCAAGTCCAACAATCGAGGTAACCCGTGTTTCCCAGCCAATCAATGCTTCGGTTCTCCTGGACTCAAAGAAGCTCGCTATCAGGGATCCTGAGATTGCAAATAGGTTGATCAGTAAACAACCTCAAAGTTGGCCAACCTTGACCAATCACACGAGAATAATGTCACTGACGACATTGCCCGTTAATCAATCGGTAATCATTGCTGGAGTTCTAGATCTTACCAATATTAGATTGAGTGTCGAGGCAAATGTGGAAAAGCTTATTATCATTGCGGAGCAAATCATCTGTGGTCCTAATGCGGAAATCATCTGGAAAAGACCAGGAGGCTCCACACCGCCACGTCTGAGTGACCCTTCCTTGGATGGAAGAGGCTGGTCAGGAATCCGTACTAATGGCAATAATCGACATGGACTAAACGGTGAAGATGCAAGATCTGGTTCGTCAGGAATAGGTGGAGCCAATGGCTTGAATGCTCCTGAACTTGAAATATGGGTAAAAAACCTTACCAATATTCCCAAAATCGATCTGAATGGGGAAGATGGAATCGTAGGAGGGAAAGGTCAAAATGGAGGAAGAGGAGGAAATGGTGCGGATGGAGAAGGTGGAAAATGGGCTTGGTTTTTTGGTAAACATTGTGTTTCTGACCCCGGAGACGGTGGAGACGGCGGAGATGGCGGAAGAGGAGGAAACGGAGGCAAAGGAGGAAATGGAGGCAACGGAGGGAAAATCACTATCGGTGTCCTAGACGGAACCCTCGCCCAAACAGTCACGGCCAATGCTTTTCGAATAAAAAATGAAGGCGGACGAGCTGGACGAGGCGGGCTAGGAGGAAATGGAGGCTTAGGTGGACGAGGTGGGAGAAGCGGAAATGGGGAGGTCTGTAAGGATGCAAGAAATGGCTCCAACGGTGCGCAAGGACAACCTGGCTCTGTAGGGCCTGACGGTACAAGAGGAGGTATTGATGCTTCCAATGAATTTTTCCAGTTTAGCGAAGATGCTTGGGATGATTTACTTACCCGACCTTATATCACCGAGCTTAACCCCGTTGAAGTTTTTCCCGGAAATTCCATCACCATCAGAGGAAGTCGTTTTGCAAATAATGACCGGGTAATCATAGAAGGAGGGACAACTCTGGTGCCCACTATCAATGCTGATGAGAGCATTACTGTAACAATTCCCAACAACATTACTGGAGGGCAAAAATCCATTTTTCTTCGACGGTCTTTTGACAACACAGAAAGCAATCGACTACTTATCCGTGTAAAACCTCAATTGGATAATTTACCCCCAGTACTTGCTCCAATGGCATCAGTTGAAATCACGGGGAAAGCTTTCCTCAATGGCGCTTCGGCAATCGTGGATGGAAGAGCCGTTCCTGGCACTTTTATTTCCCAAACAAGAATAAGTTTTGTGATGCCTGGAACAAATGGAACAGGTTCCACAGGAGGAAATGTATCAGTTCAAGTCCGGAATCCAGATGGATTAATCAGCAATTCAAGAACTGCTACCAAGCCAAGGATTCTCGAGATACCGTTTACCTATGGAGTTCATAATCTGCCTTTCAACAATTTCAAAGATGGTATCCCATCCTGGGGAACTTTTGAAGATACTTTTGGAGCTACAGAAGTTTGGCATGAATTGCTGGATCCTATATTTGGCCATCCGATTTTGACAGGTGCATTTTATCTGTTTTACGAGCATTTCCTCAAAGGGGAAGACAATGGAGGACTTGCCACAGGATTTTGCACCTCTTTGGCGAGTGTAGTTGCAGATAAGCTTTGGAAAGGGGAAACTAATGCGATCACTACTTCCAAAGCGAGCATTCATCAAATGTTGACAGCTATCCATGGACGACTACTAAGCAGGGAAAGTCTGATTCATTTTCATGATCAAAGCAGGGAAGGAATTCCAAGAGTGGAAAAGACGGCCAGAGCGATTGAGCGGATTTTCATGACAGGATGCGACCGACACAATGCTCCATTGTTATTTTTTATTCCCGCAGGAGCAATATGGGATGCAGGATACATTGATGGGCTCAGTTCCTCCCATTGCATCATGCCCTACAGATTTGTATATCCTGAAGGCCATCCCGGGCCTCAGTTGCACCCACTTGGCTCGACTACGATCTCAAGTTTAGACGGTGTTGAGCTTTATTGCTGGGATTGTAACAAAGCCGATAATACTAATTGCAGACTGAAATTCAAGCAGATTGGAGGGATGCTTCACTATGATTATTTCAACGGTGGTGATACTGCCCAATTCTGCAGTGAGGACAATATATCTCTCGGAATCATGAGCAATGGAGATTACTTACTAGCTGACCACGACCTGCCTTTCAGTGGGCCATTTGGCTTGACAAGTTTCATTCTGGATTTCTTGCTTAGTCCTGCAGATTTGGAAATTACTGATGAAAATGGATTGCGAGTCGGAACATTCAATGATAAAATATTCAGTGAAGTTCCGGATTCTCATCCTTGCTATCTCATAAAAGGTGCCTATCTCCTTCCTGTTAATCGGAATTACACCAGGAAAATCGTAGGGAATGGCGCTGGGAAATACTCCTTCAACAGCATCATGCCTGATGGTACGACGATCCGAGTAGAGGATGTGGATATCTTACCTGGACAGGTAGATACGTTAATTGTCAATTCCGATGCAAGTTTGATCCGGTTTACCCCTCAGATCGAAAAACAGTTTACCATGACTTTTTCCAGATTTGTAGACAATCAGGTCCGATCTCTTTCTTTCAGCGGAATCGGAGGTGGTCCAGACGCGGAATCGGACATCACGATCAGCCCAGATTTGAGCATTCTTCGATTGGGTAACCGATCAACTTTGAAAAATGTCCAAGTGAAGGCTTTCTCAGTTGACCGGGTGACCAACAATCCGATTACGACGAGCTCCTCGATCCAGCTTCCAAAAAATCATGATTTAATTGTAACTGTTGCCAATTGGAACAATGCACAAATGAATCTGTCAACTTTGGATTTCTGATCAAATGGAAGATTTGAAAAGACTGTCTCAGAATTCTGAGACAGTCTTTTTTGTATCTTGATGAGAATACACTAAAAAGATTCTTCCTCCTATTGAATTTTTTTATTCCTCCCAGCAGGTAAACCAAATCCGATAAACTGAACAGTCATAATTAATAGAAACCAGATCAGAATATTCCAATTATTAAACAAATCCAAAGAAATTCCAAAAACCAAAGGACCTAAAGCAGCCAAAATATAACCCGCGGATTGGACCATTCCGGAGAGTTTTGAGGTTGTCAAATCCTCTGCAGAGCGAAGGGAAATCAGCGTGTAGGCAATACTCAAACTCGCGCCGCTTCCAATGCCAATGATGGTTAAAGCCCCGAAAACAATCATTTCATTTTGGATAAAAAGTGCGCTATATCCAACCAAATATCCGATTCCAACAATCATAATCACGTTTGATTGCTCCTTTAGCTTTATCAAAATATTAGGAACAAAAAATGTCCCGATCAACGAAATTAATTGCATGTAGGAGAGGGCAATACCAGCTTTGACAGGACTCATTCCTCTTGCGATTAGCATATCTGGAAGCCATGTGACCATAGTGAAATACATGACAGATTGTGCACCCATAAAAAGTGTGACTTGCCAGGCCAATTTGGATTTCCAGACGTTTTTGGCCTTGAGCAAATCTCCCTGATGACCAGCTCTTCGACTGCTCATCTGAGGAATCCAAACTACCAAAGCCAAAACCATTAAAACCACCCATGAAGCCAATGAACCTCTCCAGCCAAGACCCAAATCCACAGCAAGTGGTACACTAATTCCCGATGCTATAGCGGCAAAAAGCGACATTCCTGTAGAAAGAATTGCAGTCATCAAGCCGATTTTCTCAGGAAGTCGGGCTTTAAAAAAAGGAATCATCAGCACATTGGCGATCACTATTCCTATTCCAGTCAGGGCTGTTCCGAGGTAAAGGAGTTCGATTCCACCAAGGACTCTGACAACAACACCGATGGCTAAAAGTAAGATTCCGAGAAAAATGGCCTTCCCATGCCCTAGTTTTTTTCCAATGCTCGGAGCAAAAAGGGAAAAAATAGCAAAAGTCAATAAGGAAAGGGTCGTCAAAAAACCTGCTAATCCATTAGAAATCTCCAGATCTTCTCGGATAAATGGAATCAAAGGTCCAACCGAGGCAATCGAAGTCCTCAGATTGATCGAAATCAGGATGATTCCGAGAATCAGAATGGTTTGGCCGGAGGACTTAGACATTAAAGAAATTACGATTTTTGATTTACGATTTAAGGCATTTTTTCGAACCTCATTCTCATTTTCGAATTACGATTTTTGATTTACGATCGCACAGCAAAACTTAGGCATGCAAACCATTTCAAATCTTCTAGGATTCCATCTAAAATTGATGTTTGAATTAGGCTCAATGTCGTAAATCGTATTTCTTAAATCAAAAATATCATCCCCCAGTCTTTTATTGAAGGAGGCTAACTTCAATATGGATTTCAAGTTAACTTCTACTTTCCACCAAATCCTTCACACAATCCACCCAAGTATCGATTGAGTTTAAGCTAGGAACCAAATCCCAATGCTCTCCACCCAATTCTTCAAATTGTTCTTTGTATTCTTCACCCACTTCTACCGTCGTTTCCAAGCAATCAGCTACGAATGCCGGTGAGAAAACAAGCACTTTTTTCACGCCATCTTTTGCCAATTCTTTGATTGTGTCTTCGGTATATGGTTTGATCCAAGGATCCTTTCCGAGTCTGGATTGAAAGCAGGTCATGACTTTGTCTTCCGGCAATCCGAGCTTTGCAGCAACCAATCTGGTCGTTTGGAAGCATTGTGCACGGTAACAAAACTGGTTTTTCAAGCCGTATTTATTGCAGCAAGCTCCAAGCTGACAATAGCCTTCGACACTGCCTTTTCGGATTTGCCGCTCTGGAAGACCGTGATAGGAAAATAGAAATTTATCGTAATCATGCTTTTGCATCGCTTCCCGACCTAACTCGGTCCAAGCTTCGAGGAAAAGTGGATGATCGATGTAATTGCTCACAAAAGTAATCTCAGGAATAATCTGCCATGTTCTAGCGATTTCCATGACTCGATCGATTACGGATCCGTTGGTTGCAGAGGCATATTGAGGGAAAAGTGGAAGTACGATGATTTTTTTGACTTTTGCTTTCATCAGTTCCTCCAGGCCCTTTTCGATGCTTGGATTCTGATAGCGCATGGCCATGGCCACCAGATACTTTTCAGGATCCAGCTTTTTGATCAGTTTTTCTTTGAGATCTTGGGTGTGAAAAAGTAAGGGTGATCCTCGATCTGTCCAGAGTTTTCGATATTCTCCTGCTGATTTTGGTGCACGAAATGGCGCAATGATCAGATTGACAAGCATCCAACGTGGAATGAATGGAAAGTCGATCACCCGTCCATCCATCAAAAACTCACGGAGATATTTTCTCACATCTCCGGTTTTGGTACTGTCGGGAGTTCCTAAATTGACTAGGAGAACGCCAATTTTAGCTGAATTTTTCGCCATTAATTAGGTGTTTTTTGCTTTGAGAAGCGCAAACTTAGCTCCTTTGTTCGATTTATGTTGATTGAAGTTTTCTAAGGCCAATAATCAAAAAACAAAAACTGCCCAGGTTGACGGTTAGGCTTTTTAGGTAGCAGCCTTTTTTCGCAGGGCCCATTTCATCAATGGACCGGAAGTCATCGAGGTGACTAGTGCCATCACAACTAATGCAACGAAAAGCTTTTCATCGATCAGTCCATTTTCCAAAGCGATCAAACCCAGAATAATTTCCATCGCCCCACGGGCGTTCATTCCAAAACCGACAGCCATTGCTTCTTTCAAGGGATATCCTGATCGCAATGCCCCATATCCACTTCCTACAATTTTACCTGCAAATGATATAATTATGATCACGAGGACTAGCCAGAAATCGAAGTTGGTAAAGAAGTTGATTTTCAGCCCAATGGAAACAAAGAATAGCGGAGCAAAGATGTTGTTAATAAACTGATGGATGATTTCTTTGGCTTTCTCCGAGAGATGATCTGAATCGCCCAAGGCAACACCAAAAAGAAAAGCTCCAAAAATCGCATGGATGCCTAGCCATTCCGTAAATGCAGCTAGTAGAAAGCAAAAGGAAATGGACAGGGACAACAAACCGCCCGGCCAAGCTAATTTTTTATTGATCCATGGAAGAACTCGATTCAGTAATCCTTTTCCCAGAGTCAACATGAATATGGTGAATAGCAGAGTGATTCCGATCGTGCTCAGGAGCGATAAGTTTCCACTTTTACCCATAAAGGATAAAATGACCGAGAAAATTAACCAGCCGATGATGTCATTGACCATGGCCCCGGCTACGATAACCATTCCCATTTTCGTTTTAAACAAGTCCATATCCATCAAGATTCTGACGACAACAGGCAAGGCTGTGATCGACATTGCCGTTCCCATAAAGAGTGAGAATAGGAGCTTGTTCCCTTCCGCAAGACCAAAAAATGAAGGAAAGAAATACGGAATTACAAAGCCTAAAATAAATGGGACCACCAGTCCAAGTAAACTGATATTCAGTGCTGATTTGCCCTGCGCCCAAACAAGATGCAATTCAACTTCCAATCCTGCGATGAAAAGCAAGAGAATAACTGCCATCTGAACGATGCCATCAAGAGCAAGGTTGGCAGAGGGATTACTTTGAAATAAGTAAGTAAAAAAATCAGGAGTGATCATCCCCAAAATGGTTGGCCCAAGGACAATTCCGGCAATGATTTCTCCAACCACTGCAGGTTGGTTTAATTTCTGCGCGATTTCCGCAAAAATTCGTGCAGAAAGTAGCATTGCCGCCAATTGCAGCAGTAGGTTGATGACTTCTTTATGTGCTAAGCTCTCCATTACCTACTTCACGATTAAAAGATTGCAGGGAAGTTCCGAAAGGATCTCCTCCAAGTCATGGGGAAATATGCGATCGATAAAACTATAGCCATTTTCATCTCCCATAATCAACAAATCAGCATTAATGGATTCACAATATCGAGCTAATTCAACAGCCCATTTTCCTGCGGTTACTTTGATATTTATTTTGAGTCCGCTTTGATCCAATCCATCCAAAATATCTTGCACATATTTAATTTCTTCTTGGACTAATTTTTTCCGGATGTTGGAAATTTCATCTTCAGAGCCCTCCCCGGCCGTTGCCATTTGTAGCCCATAGAGTTTTATTTCATTTAAAATATGGATTTGAGTAGCACTTTCCACCTGACAGAATTTCAATCCTTTTTCTATTACCCGAGGTGTAACTTCCAGTTGAGTCCCATTGATGACGACTTTAGAAAAATGGGTAGTTTCAATCTTTGGATCGATTAGGGTCAATACCGAACAGGGTGACTTTCGGATTACTTTTCGAGCGACAGAACCTAGATAGTAGGTGAATAAGCCCTCTTTTTTCAATGCGCCCAACACCAACAAGTTGACTTTCTCTTCGGCACAGGTTTTTAATATTGTTTTAGCCGGCTTTCCTTCTTTCCAGATTATTTTGATCCGACTCAAGTCGGAGCAGTGCCGGTCAAGAATTTCAGCGAGTTTAGATTCCAATTCCGGCGTTTTCACACCCACATGTATGAGCACTAGCTCACCCTGAAATAGTCCAATTAATCTCCTGGATTCAGCAATAAGAGCTTCCATTGTAGGGGAAAAGGCTATGGCGAGAGCGACTTTTGAGTACATATTAATTTGCTTAGTTTTTCTGAAATCGAGCATGCCTCAAGGAGACAAACAGAGGTTGGTTGTAAGCCATGCGAGATTTCAACTGACATTAAGAACAATAATAAACTGATGAAATACCCACAAGAAAAGGTTTCACACACAGGGTAAATGATTTTATGAGTATTCCATGCGACCAATAAAATTCAAATATTAACACATGAAATCGAGCATAACCCTGTTGGTGTCTCACATAGGAATTCCCCGATACCTATCAGAGAAACCATGTGAGTTCCATCCGACTTATAAAATCAAATTATAAGCCGATGAATTAAGACAATTTTCACCACATCGCAAACCATAATCTTATCACTACCACTTATCATTGGCGATATCCGTTTGCGGCTGATTTCTTTTTTAGAAAAAATCC
>CAYTXN010000059.1:0-13384 GCA_964441195.1 uncultured Limnohabitans sp. | reverse complement strand
GTCTGGGAACCGGAAGTAGCCGGAACGACTTTAGCACCAAGGATTTTCATCCTCTCCACATTTGGTTTTTGGCGCTCGATATCCAGCGAACCCATGTATACGGTGCATTCCATTCCCATCAATGCACATACAGTTGCCGTTGCGACGCCATGCTGACCTGCTCCAGTTTCTGCGATAATCCGCTTTTTACCCAGTTTTTTGGCCAAAATAATTTGTCCAACGGTATTGTTGACTTTATGTGCTCCAGTATGGCAAAGGTCTTCCCGCTTGAGGTAGATTTTAGCTCCGAATTTCTCAGAAAGCCGAGAAGCGAAGTACAGGGGCGTCGGGCGACCTACGAAGTCGCGCAGAAGCATCTGAAACTCGGTTTGATATTCCTCAGTTGCAATAATCGACTGCCAATTCTCCCTCAGCTCTTCAATATTGGGATGAAGCATCTCGGGGATGTATGCTCCACCAAACTTTCCGTAAAAGCCCTTTTCATCTACACGTATCATGGCTGTGTGTTAATAGTTAAGTGTTAATGGTTAAAGGATCTCAGTATCCGAATCCTTTGCCAAGTTGATAAGTTATACTTGAGTTAATCCCACTTTAAAGCGAGTTAACTTTTCAATGTTCTTTAGCCCTGGGGCGGTCTCAAATTTTGAGTTTAAGTCCACTCCTTGGAGTTGGGGGATACGCTGGCGCAAAGCCAAAACTTCGTCAACGCTTTCTTCATCCAATCCTCCACTTAACAGAAAGCCTTTGTTGAAAGGATAAGTTTCCAAAATTGCCCAGTCGAATTTCTTTCCTGATCCTCCATGAGCTGCTGTGGCAGTGTCAAAAAGAAATTTGCTCACAAAAGGAACGTAACCTTCCAAGCTTTTCCAATCGATCTCCACTCCTACCGAAATCACCTTCCAAAGTTCGCAATCGGTCTTTTCCGAAAGACTTTTCACAAAATCGATTGACTCATTTCCATGAAGTTGAATGGCTGAAAGACCAAATTTCTCCACTTTTCGAAGGATTTCCTCTTCAGTTTCATTAACAAAAACCCCAACTTTTTTCACCGGAATTTTCTTCAGCTCCTCAACTTTTTCATCTGAGACAATGCGTGGTGATTTGGTATAAAAGATCAAACCCATCCAGTCGGGTTTCACTTCAAAAACCAAACTTTGGATATTATCCAAGTCCCGCATCCCACAGACTTTGATTTCCATCAGGCTTTGGTCAATTCTTCTTTTTGTAAGAGCTTCTGATATTCTTTGATGAAATTGTATGCTGCCTGCTCAGGTCGTGCGGACTTCATGAAGTTTTCACCAATCAAAAATCCCTCAAATCCAGCTTTTTTCAGCTTAATCAAGGTGTTTGGGTCAGAAATTCCACTTTCAGAGATTTTCACGAATGAAGAAGGTATCTGATTCACCAAGTCCAAAGAAGTTTCCAAAGACACCTCAAAGGTTTTTAGATTTCTATTGTTTACTCCAACGAGATCAACATTTTCATTCAAGCTTTTTTTCAATTCTTCTCCGTCATGAACTTCCAGTAAAACTTCCAGTCCAAGGCTTTTAGCGAAAGCAGCCAATTCTTTCAGTTTTGCAGGATCCAAAGCCGCTGCGATCAATAAAATGCAATCCGCACCAATGGATTTGGCTTCGATGATTTGGTATTCATCCACCACAAAATCTTTTCTGAGAATTGGGCAGAAATTGTATTTCCGGGCGATTTTGAGATCATCATTTGAGCCACCAAAGTATTCCTTATCTGTCAGGATCGAGAGAGCCGAAGCTCCTGCTTGCATATAACCAATACTGACTTTCTCGACAGAAGCTGAGCCATTAATCATGCCTTTGGAAGGCGACTTTCGCTTAAATTCAGCAATGATCCCCGACTTCTCCCAATTGGTCACGTACTTTTTCATCGAGACCACTTTTCCTTCGAAATAAATGCTTTGCTCCAATAATTTAATCGGTAGAACGCTGCTTTTATCGGCTACTTCTCTAACCTTATCTGCGATGATTTTTTCTAAAATATTCATCTGTTTATAATTTGTTTTTCAGTGGTCAGATGGAATGCCCAAAATAATCATTCCCCTGTGTGAGAACCCTTTCTCATGGGCATTTCATGTGTATATAATTATTCTTCATTTGCCACATAGCCTGTCCCGATTGTTTCGGGAGAATCTCGCATGGTTAATACTCCTCACAGGGTGTGACTTTTTAGTCATGCTCGATTTCATGGGTAATAGTTAAGCTAATGAAATTGAGGTTTTCGGATTGACCAGGCCGTTGAAGACTCTGAGTGCTTTACCGCTCAGCAGAACTTCCTCTGCCAAAGCGACTGCCTCATGAAAATTCAACCCTTCTCTTGCAGTGACTAATGCTGCAGCAGCATTGGCCATCACTACTGAATTTTGACTTTTTGTCCCTTCACCTTTTAAGATTTTTTCAAATATTTTAGCGGACTCCTGCACGGTATCTCCACCGGCAATACTTTCCGCTGTAACTTTAGAAAGCCCCAAGTTTTCGGGATGAAGCAGTCTTTCTCCTGAATTGGAAATCATCTTGAAAGGTCCTGTCAGGGATATTTCATCATATCCATCAATTGCATGGAGAATAGAGAATCTTCCTTCCATTTCCTGATAGAGATATCCATAAAGTCGAGCAAGTTCCATACTAAATACTCCAACCAATTGTTTTTTAGGAAAGCTTGGATTGACCATTGGACCGAGCATGTTGAAAAAAGTTTTCACGCCAAGTTCCTTTCGGATTGGAGCTACATTTTTCATGGCTGGATGGAAAAGCGGGGCATGTAGAAAGCATAGTCCAGCTTCATCCAAAGACCGCCGAATTTCACTAATATCGTTGGTGAACTCGTAGCCAAAATAAGACAACAAATTTGACGAACCACAGATCGATGAAACTCCCGTATTTCCGTGTTTGGCAACATTTTGACCAGCACCAGCTACGATGAATGAAGACAAAGTTGAGATATTAAAAGTGTCTTTGCCGTCACCCCCAGTTCCACAAAGATCCATGGCATCATATTCCTCAATCTCAACCGGAATACACAACTCAAGCATCGCCTCTCGAAATCCCTGCAACTCATCTACTGTGATACTTCGCATCAAATAGACAGTCATAAAGGCAGCAATCTGACTCGAGTTGTACGAACCAGTCGCTAAGTTTTTCAGCACCTCACGTGCTTGATCTTGGGAGAGCGTTTTATGCTCAATCAATTGATTTAGAATTTCCTTCATAGCAGTAGGGTGATGGATTAAGGGTTTTTGGATTAGGACTCCAACCAATTTTGCATTATTCTGACTCCGTTTTCAGTCAAAATACTTTCTGGATGAAATTGAACACCTCGCACATTGAAATGCTTGTGTCGTACAGCCATGATTTGCTGATCGGGAGTACGGGCAATCACTTCAAGATCAGGAGAAAGGGTGGATTCATCGATGACCCAGGAGTGGTATCTTCCAATACTAAATGTATCGGGGATTTGCTCAAAAAGCAAGTCCTTCTGTACAGTCACCTTGGAAGCAACGCCATGAAGCACTTCCGAAAGGTTGATTAGGCTCCCACCAAATGCTTCACCGATCGCCTGATGTCCAAGACAAACACCTAGAATTGACTTCGAAGCTGAATATTTTTTCAATAATTCAGGCATAATTCCCGCTTCAGATGGAATCCCCGGACCGGGTGAGAGCAGGATCTTGTCGTACTTTTCGACGTCTTCCAAACTGATTTTATCATTTCGAAAGACATCCATTTTATCGCCATAGCCCAACTGGCGAACGATGTACACCAGATTGTAAGTAAAGGAGTCGTAATTATCGAGAACTAATATCTTCATGTCTAATTGGATCAAATATTTTCAGCGGCTCGTAACGCCACCCTCAACGCCTCTAATTTATTGGCAACTTCCTGAAGTTCTGATGGAATGGAAGACTTGGCCACTACCCCAGCACCTGCTTGGAATCTGAGTTGATTGTTTTCTGAGACAAAGGATCGAATCAAAATGGCATGATTGAAGTCTCCATTAAACCCGAGGTAACCGATCGCTCCTCCATAGAATTGTCGGCTGGTGTTTTCCAATTCATCGATGAGTTCCATTGCGCGATATTTCGGAGCGCCGCTGAGAGTTCCTGCAGGAAATGTATCTGCTACAAGTTGAAGTGGATTTGCTCCTTCAGGTAGGTGACCAGTCACTTTAGAAACTAAGTGGATCACATGGGAATAGTATTGGATTTCTTTGAAAACATCGACTTCGACCCGGTCTGAGGAACGTGAAAGGTCATTTCTTGCCAGATCCACCAGCATCACGTGTTCTGAATTTTCTTTGGGATCATCATATAGTTTTATAGCTAACTCCGCATCTTCAACGTCATTTCCGGTTCTGCGAAAAGTTCCAGCAATCGGGAATATCGTTGCTTTTCGGTTTTTGACGACAATCTGAGCTTCAGGAGAACTTCCAAACACTTTGAAAGAACCATAGTCAAAGTAAAAGAGATAAGGAGAAGGATTAACAGACCGCAACGCACGATAAACGTTGAATTCATCTCCTTTGAAATCGGTGGTAAACCTGCGAGACAAAACGATTTGAAACACATCTCCGCGGAAGCAGTGCTCGCGACCTTGATTCAGAATTTTCAAAAATTCCTCGTCAGTATAGTTTGAGAATTCCTCTCCAATCTTTTTAAAAGAATAAGCTGGGATATTTTTATTGTTGAGCAAAGTCTCGATTTCACTCATGTACTCCGGGTTTTCCGCGCCAGCAATCCGGTGTTCAAAAAGGTGGAGTTCATTTTTATAATGATCCACCACGATGATGTTTTGAAACATGGAATACTGCATCATCGGTGTATCGTTTGGCTTTGTATTTTGAAGTACAATGTCTTCGAAATACGCCAGCGTATCATATTGAATGTAGCCGAAAAGCCCGTTGGTACTGAATTTAAATTTGTCCGGAGTTGGGTCAAATTTATTACCAAAAGCCCTCAGAGAATCCATTAAGCTCATTTTTTCGGAAACTTCATATTCTAAATTTTCACCGATAGGAAGCGTTTCTTTAACTTTTCCAGCATTGAAACTGAATGTTGAAAGCGGGTTGAAGCAGATAAAGGAATAGCTGTTTTCCTGGCCATGGTAATCAGAACTTTCCAACAAAATCGGATTTGCAAAACGATCTCTGATCTGCAAATAAATGCTCACAGGTGTGATAGTATCCGCAAGTCGCTTGCGGTAGGTGGTCAGAATAGGAAATTTAACGTGGCTCATTCGGGTTTGATTTTTTTGCATGAAAAAAGGCTTACCGGGAAATCCAGTAAGCCTTTAACTATGTTGTTGCGCAAACTTTAGGCAACGGCTTTCTGTGCTTTCCCTTGGAAAGATGTAGAATGCCACCACCAGTATTTGTTTGCGATTGTTTTCATTTGATAATTATAGTTTTTCAATGGTCAGATGGAATCTCGCACGCCAAATAATAAATCTTCAACGGGTCTTTGGGTAATGCTCGATTTCATAAGACAGGCACAAATTTAGAAAGGGATCGGAATTCACAAAGCATCATTTCAATTATTTCAAAAAAAAATATTGAAGCTTGACAAATTCATAAAAAATGAAAGTTCTAATTACGAAAATCAAATAGATAACCCGGCCCCCAATTCGTTCGTTGTAAAATTTGAATTTAACCCTTAATCCAATGAAAAAGTCCGCCCTGCTTTTTTTCCTCGTTTTGATAGTTTGTGGAACTGCTATTGCTCAACAAAATCAAACTTGGGAAACACCAATGCAAGAAGTGAAATTCAAATCAGATGGCTCCGAAAAGGCTATTTTGAAAGTTGACCCGGGATTTAATTTTGCAGACTTATCTCATGATCAAAGGTCCTATCGAATATTATTTATCTACGGAAATGGTAAAATCAAACATGCACGAATTATCGATCAGGACTCCAAGCTCCAAATTGCAAGAGCCAGAGGTAGCTATTTTTGGGGAAATGCAAGATTTGAATTTGTTGATGGAGAAATTTTCAAGGTAAAAATGAAAAGAAACCAAACCGGATATGAAATAATAGGCCCCTATGGACCATTGTTTGTGGTGGAGAATTTTGGGATTAGCCCAGTAAAAACTCTTAATGAAAAAGATTTTTTGATACAGGCTGTTTATGTTTTTGACAGAATTAAGAGCACACAAAAACCGCCTGCTGATGTGATTTTTTATCCGGCACCTGTCTCTACATTCAATAACAATCAGTGATTTATTAGTTTTGCAATAAAAACAATGGCCAAAGCAATTTCACAGTATTTCAAACGAATTTTTGATGACTATCAAGTATTAGTGATGGTCAATCCAACAGACTTTACAGGAACCGAACTAATTGTTCATCCTGATGGAAAGATCGAGAAAACAGAAATGGAGTTTGATGAGGAGATTTTTGAAGACTTGGAAGCTGATGAATTCAAGACTTGCAGTCCATTGGAATTTCAGCTGACTTTAGCAAAGGTTTGACAAAATGAACGTGTTATGTTCATGCTTTTGCGGTACCATAAAAAAATACCAAGTACATCCTCTTAAAAAAAATCTCGCATCTCTGTGTGAGATGCGAGATTAGGAATTCAAAATTTAAATAGTTGGATTTATTCGTTTTCCAATTTTCTGTTTACAAAGAAACTCACCACCAATCCAAGTCCACCAAATATGAAAATACTGGCTGGAAATGAAACGTCTTCATCCATTCCAGTTTGATTTAATCCGGCGCCTACTAATACGCCAATCCCGATACCGATAGCAAGCAGGGCAAGATTGAGCACAATGGATCCCATTCCTCGTTTTTTCCCTGAATTAAATAGACTTGCATCGGCACCTCGTTCTATCAGTGCGAGTCGCTCTTTATTTCTAGTAGTGAGGTAGACATAGGACACTCCAAAGATGGTAGCGAAAATAATCAACGGTATAAAGATGTCTTCTTGCATGTGAATTTTGTTTTGTTTGTCCTTTGGATGCGCGATTGTATGAGGAGGTTACAAAAATGTTAGAAAAATAAATTGTAACTTTTTCCAACTCACCTGCATCTAATTGTTGAATGCGATTTCTGGAAGACCACGACTACATTAGGCTAACCCGACAAGGTGACATGCAAGCGTTTGGTTTGCTTGTTCAAAAGCACCAAAATCTGGTTTTTACACTAGCTATACGCATGCTCAAAAACCATGAAGAAGCCCAAGAAGCTACACAGGATTCTTTTGTCAGAGTATATCAGTGTCTTTCGAGTTTCGAAGGAAAGTCAAAGTTTACCACTTGGCTTTATCGAATTGTATATAATGAATGCTTGGGAAGGCTAAGAAAAACAAAACGGCATTTTACTCTAGTAGAAGACATATTAAATAATGGCGATGAACCAGCCGACTTCATAGATGGTTTTGAAATCATGCATCAGGAGGAGCGAGCGGAATTGGTTAAAAAAGGAATTCAATTATTGAGTTCTTCTGAAGCAGCTGTTTTAACTTTGTTCTATTTAGAAGATCAATCCATCAAAGAAATAGGAACAATTACAGGAAGCTCAGAATCCAATATCAAAGTGCAACTTTTCAGAGGAAGAAAAAATTTAGCACTTGCATTACAGAAATTAACTAATAAAGAATTAATCGGACTTACATGAAAAGAGTAGAATCAAATGACTTGGATCCGATGAAAAAATGGATCAAAGAGGCGGGAACAGATTCTCCCGGGTCAGAATTTCATTTATCTGTTTTGAAAAAAATCGAAACCCTTCCTCAGGTTAGCACAAACTATGAACCGGTAATTTCTTCGCTTGGATGGAAACTGATTCTAATTTTTATTTCAGTGATAGTTGGAGGATCTTTCGTGTTTGTCCCCGCTGATCAAAATAACCCTTCCCTATTTGACAAAGTCCCTCCCCTAAAACTTCCCTCATTCAATTTTGATGTATATAGCTTTAGGTTACCGATGATTGAAATTAGCACTCCATTTCTAATGGGAATAGCTGCCTTTTTCATTCTAGGATTTATTATGATCGTAGGAACAATACGGAATAAACAAGCAGGTATATAAACAAAAAAGACAGCCAATTAGCTGTCTTTTTTTATGATTTTGGACCCAATTAGCTTTTCAACCAATTGATAAATGTCTGATAACCAACTCCAATTTCTCTTGCAAAAGCTGCTTTGGTTTTCTTTCCAGCTGCTTCTACTTTTTTCCATTCTTCAACGATTTTGTTTTTCTCAGAGTCGGAAAAAGATCTTCTTTTACCAGAGCCTTTAGAAGCACCACTTCCGCTCAATACACTGATAAGATCATTCAATTCATTCACGAATTTACTGTCAGTCAAGAACAATCCAGCAGCTTCAAGCTTCTTGATTACTTCGTCTTTTGGATTTACCGGAGTGACAGCAATACCTCTAGCTGCAGCCTCATGAAGATCGATTTTCTTTCCATCTGCGGTTACGTAGATAAAGCCATCTGTTTTTTTAAGATCAACAATGGCTTCTTTAATTAATTCTCTCATTTTTCTATGGGATTTATTTGTGTTGTTTAAAAATCCTTGCAATATATAAATTGCTTTCACAGTAATAAATAGATTTAATAATTATTTACAAAATAAATACCCTATAAGATAATTTACTTTTTAATTCATAGAATAAGTTTTTATCCAGTTTTCAATAAGGTTCTTTGTTTTAAATTCTTTTGAAAGCACCCTGAAATATGCCTTTTCTAAACTACCATCCACGAATTTGGATTCAAATAGGCTTAAATCATTTTCTTTGAGGAGTTTTTCGAGCAATTCATTAAAGGTGGCAAATGTTTCTACCCGATTCTCTATACTTGCTGAACCCTCATTGTAATAAGGAGCTAATTCAAGAAAATCTGAATCCGTGGCAAATGAATAGCGAGTGATTCCCTCTTGCTCCAATTTGAATAAGACAATTGTTACTTGATTTGATTTCAAAGTAGCAATCTCATTAAATTGTTCATTGAGCTTAATATCCTCCAATAAGGACTCAATTAAAAAAAAGACAAATCTCTTCCATGAGTAAAGAATTTCGGCATTGAAATCATATTTATTATCTTCAAAAGACAAATTTTTATATAATTCCAGTTCATAAGAATTTGCTGTACATAATGATGCTAACTCAAACCATTCATTTCCAAACTGCTGATCAAGTGGCCAGAAACAAATCAATTTTTTGTTGTTCATTACCACCTCTTCAAAAAGTCTAGAATAGATTTTATTGATTATCCGAACATCATCTTCATACCGAGTCCAGTCCATTTCTGAAAATAAATATTCAGGATCCAAAATCACAAAATCCTCTTTCTTACAATTCATTTTTCCCAACCAATCAGAATTCATTTCTATGTGGTGGTCAACGAGTACCATACTTTTGTTCCTTGAGTTCATAATTTAATATGTTGATTTAATATTTCTAATCTAATGACTTGTAAGGCCTATGGAATGAAGAATTACCATGCATGATCGATGCCTTTCAGACTTGCTTTATTATACCTAAGAATCCCAAAAACCTCGACACTAAAGTACGTTAGAAAAAAAGAATGAAATATCTTTTGACACAAATTGTCTCGATTTACTTTTCGCCTATTTCATGAACTTTTGAAGTAAAAATCAGGGAATCCCAAAAATCCCCAAAAACATCAGAAGCCAAGTCGGGAAATTTCCCTAATTTTGAATCCCATAAGATTCCAATTAAAATCATCCCCTCTCCATTCTTATGGGCTCATCCACCAAATACGTTTTCATCACCGGAGGAGTCACCTCATCCCTTGGCAAAGGCATCATAGCTGCCTCTTTAGGCAAGTTGCTTCAATCAAGAGGGTTCAGAGTGACTATCCAAAAATTTGACCCTTACCTCAACATCGATCCGGGAACACTCAATCCTTATGAACATGGCGAGTGCTATGTGACTGATGATGGAGCGGAAACCGACCTGGATTTGGGACATTACGAGCGATTCCTCAATGTCACCACTTCCCAGAGTAATAATATCACTACAGGGAGGATTTACAATAATGTCATCACAAGAGAACGAAAAGGAGAATTTCTTGGCAAAACTGTTCAAGTAATCCCACATATCACCGATGAGATCAAAAGCAATTTTTATAAACTTGGACAGAATGGTGACTATGATGTAGTCATCACCGAAATCGGCGGCTGCGTGGGTGATATTGAATCTTTGCCTTTCATTGAAGCAGTGCGACAAGCACGTTGGGATCATGGCCCAAATAACTTTTTGGTTATTCATTTAACATTAATCCCCTATTTGAGCGCTGCCAAAGAATTAAAAACAAAACCTACCCAGCACTCTGTTAAGCAGTTACTTGAAGCTGGAATTCAGCCAGATATCTTGGTCTGTAGGACTGAACATCACCTCCCTTTGGAAGTGAAGAAAAAATTAGCATTGTTTTGTAATGTCCAACTTAATAGTGTCATCGAAGCTATGGATGCCGAGTCCATCTATGATGTGCCTCTTTTGATGAAGAAAGAAAGATTGGATGAACGGGTGATGAGCAAATTAAAACTCACTTCAAAAACTCCTATTGACCTTGAAACTTGGAAGGATTTTCTTGGAAAATTAAAAAACCCCACCCAGGAGGTGACCGTTGGCTTGGTTGGAAAATATGTATCGCTCCCCGATTCTTACAAGTCAATCATTGAGTCATTTACCCATGCGGGAGCTGCTGTGGAGTGTAAGGTAAATTTGAAACTTATTTCTTCAGAAGAAATCCACCATGAAAATTTCGAATCTAAACTCCAAGAGCTTGATGGAATCTTGGTCGCTCCTGGCTTTGGAGAGCGAGGATTTGAAGGCAAAATCGAAACTGTAAAATATGCCAGGGAACAAAAAATCCCATTTTTTGGAATCTGCTTGGGAATGCAGGTAGCTGTGATAGAGTTTGCCAGAAACGTATTAGGGCTAGAGAATGCAAATTCTACAGAAATGGATCCCAATACCCCCCATCCTGTGATTGCCTTGATGGAGGAACAAAAGAAAATTGATCAAATGGGCGGAACTATGCGATTGGGTTCGTATGCTTGCGACCTCAAAAAAGGAAGCAAGTCGGCTATTGCTTACGGCAAAACCAAAATTCAGGAGAGACACAGGCATAGATATGAATTTAACAACGCCTATCTCGAGCAAATTCAAAATAAAGGTATGATTGCCACTGGTAAAAATCCAGAAACCGGATTGGTTGAAATTGTTGAGCTAAAAAACCATCCTTGGTTTATTGGTGTTCAGTTTCATCCAGAATATAAAAGTACTGTACTAACCCCCCAACCTTTGTTTGTGAGGTTTATTCAGGCCGCCTTAGACAATAAAAAATTAAAGTAATTGACTTGCACCTAATCATGGTGTGGAAATAAATAATTATGGATAAAAATCAAGCAACAGGTTTGATCCTTTTTGCAGCGGTAATCTTGATCTACTCCTTGTTTTTTGCGAGTGGTCCGGAACTCCCGCCTATCGAAGAAACACCGCAGCAGACTGAATCTCAGGCGCCGACCCTTGTTCAGGAAACCTCGGTCGATGTAATCCCCGATAGTCTAGTTGATGTACAACGAAGTGCTAAGTATGGGGTATTGGCGACACTTACTCTTGGTGAAGAGGAAGATGTCATTCTTGAAAATGAAAAGGTAAAAATCACCCTTTCCACTAAAGGAGCTCAAATCAAAGAAGTCATTCTGAAGGAATTCAAAAGTTGGAATATGGAGCCTTTGGCGCTCCTGGACCAGAATAATTCCACAATGAACTTCACTTTAGAAAGTTCAAACGGACCTGTAAACTTAGCTGACTTTTACTTTTCTCCGGATTTAAAAGTAGAAGAGGATGAAGAGGGGGTCAGAACTCAAGTCTTAACATTTTCGGCAAGAACTGAATCAGGGCAGATCATCCAAAAATATGCTTTGGCAGACGGAAAATTTGAAGTAAATAAATCCATAGAGATCGATCGTTTCCAAGGAGTATTCTCTGGCAATGCAATGAGCTTCACTTGGGAAGATCAAGTCAAAGCGCAAGAAAAAGATCTTTCTGAATCACGGAGACAAACGCAACTGAACTATTATTTAGCGTCTCAATCCTTTGACAACCTAGGAGTGGGCGATGATCCCGAAGAGGAACAAATTGCGGAACCTGTCAAATGGATTGGTTTTAGCCAGCGATTCTTCACAGCAGGAATAATAGCAGACTCTATTTTTCAAAATGTAAAAATAGCGCAGTCCACTCCTGCCGATTCTTCCATCGTTCGGATCATGAATACCTCGTTGACGATCCCAATTCAAGATGGTAAGGCAAACTTCAGCTTTTACTTTGGACCGGATAAATACAAAACGCTAAAAAAAGTAACCGAGGGATTTGAGGATAATGTAGACATGGGCTACTTTTTCGTCAGCTGGGTCAACAAATACATCGTGGTCCACTTGTTCGAATTCCTTGAAAAGTATTTCAATAATTATGGGATCATCATCATCCTAATCGTTTTGATCATCAAGTTGGCGCTATCACCACTGACCTACAAGTCCTACATCGGGATGGCAAAAATGCGGGTGATCAAGCCGGAGATCGACGAACTCAAAGAAAAATACGGGGACGATGCCACTAAAATGCAGCAGGAACAGATGAAGCTCTTCTCCCAATTGGGAGTAAGCCCAATTTCCGGATGCTTGCCTCTTTTATTGCAGATGCCATTTTTGTTTGCAATGTTCTTCTTCTTTCCAAATGCAGTAGAGCTTCGTCAGGAATCTTTCCTTTGGGCCAATGACCTTTCTACCTACGACGAGTTTATCAAATTACCATTTACAATTCCATTCTATGGATCACATGTGAGTTTGTTCACGTTGTTGATGACAGTTTCACAGATTTTATACACTCATTTCAACAATCAGCTGACCACTGCTACAGGACCAATGAAAAACTTGGGCTACATCATGCCTGTTATGTTTATGTTCATCCTCAACTCCTATCCAGCAGGTCTTAGCTTCTATTATTTTGTGTCGAATATGGTGACATTTGGACAGCAAGCTCTAATCAAACTCTCTGTGGATGATTCAAAAATCCGCGCCAAAGTAGAAGAAAGCAAAGCTAAGAATGTGAATAAAAAGAAATCCAAGTTTGCTCAAAGGCTTGAGGACGCAATGAAAGCAGCTGATAACACTAGAAAAAAATAAACTAAAAAAGGAGCTCTAACCCGCTCCTTTTTTTTGTACTTTTTTTCTTTGTGGAAAATCAAAAATTTGCTGTGTGCGTTGAAAATGAAGGAATTAACAATTTTTCAGTTTAGAGACACCCCAAAAAAGCGCAATCTTCCACGAGTTTCGACCTTAATTTGATTAATATTGAGACAAAATACCCTTTAACTAAACCATGGG
>CAYTXN010000058.1:0-13441 GCA_964441195.1 uncultured Limnohabitans sp. | reverse complement strand
CTCGTTTTCGCTTGAGAAGATTTTGACTTTCCAGTTTTTTCAAAAGTGGCGTTAGGGTACCGGAATCCAGATTTAGCTTTTTACCTAATTCATGGACTTTCAATCCATCTTCTTCCCAAAGAATTGAAAGTACCAAAAACTGTGGATAAGTCAGTCCAAAATCGTTTAATGTCAGCTGAAGTCGCTGGATTAGAAGTCTCGAACTGGAATATAACAAGCGAGAAAGTGCGACTGAAGGAAACTCTGAATCGTTCATACAAAGAAAATTATGATTGGATACAATCTACTTGTTTCCAATCCTAATTCCAAGTAAGCGGTCTCAGTTTTCAGTGGTAAGTATTCCCCGGAAACCCCAAGTTAAAATTTATAATTATGTATAAACGATACTTTGCCTGTAGATGAATTTAATAAAGGTTAGGGGTTGGATGCTTCGACTACGCTCAGCACAAGTGACGGGAGACCGATGCTTTGACTCCCGCCACGGCGGGCAAGCTACTCAGCACAGGCGACCGAAGAAGGCCTGAGAATCAGATTATGAGCTTAAATTCCAGAAGAATCCGTCGTAAATCGTAATTCTAAAATCTTAAATCCTAGTAGTACCGTCCAATCATTGGATGATCGACAATCGCTTTTTTCAATTCCAAAGCATCTATAGTTCCCGGGACTCGATAAGCAACTTTCCCTCCAGGCTCGATCAAAAGGGTTATCGGCAAACTTCCGTCCCAATCTGAACCCACGACTTTGATCACCTCATATTTATCATCAGTATCCATGATGTAATTTGGAAGGGCAGAGGCTTTTCCTTTCAGGAATTTCAATGCTTTTTCAGCTTGATCAGGTGTATCCATACTCACAGAAACAAACTGGAAATCTCGCTCACCGTACATCCGTTGAATAGTCACAAACTCCGGATATTCAATAATGCATGGTCCACACCAAGTCGCCCAGAAATTAACCAAAAGCAACTCATCAGTGTTGTTTTTCAGCAAATCAGCCAAGCCATCGGGTGAAAGTTTTTCGATTGTAACCTCCCTTTCTGCCCAGTCTTTGTTGGTTTTGATGGTGTATTCATTTTTCCAGGCCCATTTCATCGAGCAACCAAAAGCTGGTGTCTGAGCAGATTCTGCCGGCAATGCTTCACCCTTCAATGTAGCTTCAATTGCTGCCCTCAGATCTTCCGAGTTACCTGTTCCTGGTTTTTCCGAGGCATCGATCCTTCCTGAATAAGTGAGTTTCCTGTCTTTGTCAAAAACAAAAACATGAGGTGTCGCCGTGGGACCATAGGCCAGAGAAAATTCATGGGTGTCTCCGTCATAGAGGTAAGGGAAATTATACCCTTTATCCACAGCACGGATTTTCATTTCTTCATAGTAATCTCCCAGGTCAGTATAGCCCAATTCCTCGGGTAGAACTGCAATCGGGCTATTAGAAGATATAGCGATAATGGACACCGATTTTCCTTCATATTCTTTTACCAAATCGATGTATCGATCCTCGTAAGCTTGGGCGGTTGGACAGTGGTTGCAGGTGAAATTGACAACAAACACTTCTGAATCTGCATAATCTTCAAGCGAATGGAATTTGCCATCCACATCCGGGAGATTAAAAGGAGGCGCTTGATCACCGATGGCTAGTTTGGCTATGGGTTGATCGGATACAACCTGTGGATTTGGAACAAACGAATCGGTGGTAACTGCTACATCTTCTTCAGTCTCGTCACTTTTCCCGCATTGGAAAAATAGAATTGCTGTGGATAAGTAGATGGAGGTTACAATTATTTTTCGAATTGAATAGTGCATTTGGGAATGTGGATAAGTCGTAATTAGGTCAGTTTGTAACCGTTTTGATAGGTATAATGAAGCTTGGTGTTTGCTTCCCAATCATCTTTGAAAACTTGGGCCATTGGATCCCATTTCAAGGATTTCCCAAGGTCTGCCGCAATATTTCCAATAGTGCAAACGGTACAAGTGCTATGTCCAATTTCCACTGGAACGATGGGATCTTTTCTCTTTCTAATGGAATCAATAAAGTCAACATGATGCGCTCCAAAGCTGAAGTTTTCTGGTTCCTTTCCGATTTCCAGTTCCTTAATAGAGGTATCGTAATTCCCTCGTGAAACTTTAATCCATCCGTTTTCGCCGATGTATTTTACGCCTTGTCGGCCTTCATCAAACTTAGTTATCAACATTTCTACGCCCTCCCCATAGCGATAGGTAAGGGGCTTATCACCTGCACCGGGAATTACTTCCACTGGTCCATTTCGATCCATACTTAATCCCCACTGTGCCACATCGATCATGTGTGCGCCCCAGTCGGTCATTAGTCCGCCTCCGGTTTCTTTGTACCAGCGCCACGCACCCCAAGCCCCTTCATTTTTCTCAGGATTCAGTGAAATTCCAGGGTTCAAAAGATCATTAAAATGCAATTTGGGAATTGGGCCAAGCCATTTTTCCCAATTCAATCCTGCCGGAATAGTTTCAGCTGGTAAATCATAAGGTTTAGGGTGTGGATTGTCTCCAACATGAACTAGCACTTGGGAGATTTTACCCAAACGACCCTTCTGTACGTGCATGGCGGCAGTTTGGAAATTGACTGCGGCGCGCTGCATACTTCCGACTGCAAGGACGACTCCGTTGGATCGAACTGCTTTGACCAATTCTTGTCCTTCTTTTATAGTAAAGGTGAGAGGCTTCTCTAAGTAGATGTCTTTTTTGGCTTTGCAGGCATCAATTGCCATGATTGCGTGCCAGTGATCCGGAGTGGCGATCACTACTGCATCCACCTCTGGATTTGAAAGCATTTCGCGATAGTCTTCATAAAGTTTTGGAGCAACGTATGTCTTTCCTGCTTCGGTCATGTTTTTTTGAACGCGCAAAGCAAATCGCTCCCGTTTGATCGCATAAACGTCTGCACCAGCCACGACTTCTACCCCCGGGATTCTCATAAAATTATTTAGCAAGCCCATGGCTTGTCTACCTACACCAATGAATCCTAATCGAACTCGTTCATTGGCTACATTGAATAGGGGAGTCGCGGAGGCAGCAAAGCCAAGATTGGGTATCAGGCCGAGTCCTGCAGTGGTAAGGAGGCTAGCTCCAAGGAATTTTCTTCTGGAAAAAGAGGAATTACTCATGATAGGTTTTTGGGGTTATTGATTTTCAGCGATATAATCGGAATAAATTAGGCTTTTTTGGAAGGGAAGGAAAATTTTCGAAGTCTTATTTGATTAAATCCACCACAGTGAAGATCAATGGCAGATTCCGAATGGGATTAAAATTATTTGCGAACTATTTTTCATGATAGTTTGATTAACTTGATAGACTTTCTCTATTAAAATGACTATTCAACAACTCGAATACCTGATTGCAGTCGATAAACAACGTCATTTTGGACATGCAGCAGAATCCTGTTTTGTAACCCAACCCACCCTGAGTGCTCAGCTCAGCAAGCTAGAAAGAGAGCTTGGCGTGATTCTTTTTGACAGGAGCAAAATGCCTGTAATTCCAACTGAAATCGGTGTGCAAATCATCGCTCAGGCAAAAAAAGTAGTGTCGGAGAGTAAAGGAATCATGGAGTTGGTGGCTCAACTGAAAGGTGATATTTCGGGTACCATCAAGCTGGCAATCATTCCAACTCTTGCTCCCTATTTACTTCATCTTTTCATCCGGAAGTTTTTGGAAAAATACCCTAATGTGAAGTTGGAAGTTCAGGAAATGATCACTGAAGAAATCGTCAAAAAACTGAAGAATGACGAATTGGACTTAGGAATTATTGTGACGCCACTTGACGAAACGGGCATTGTAGAAAAGCCGATGTTTTATGAAAAGTTTTATATCTATCTGTCAAAGAATCATCCGCTATTAAAAGATAAAGAAATCAGAGGAGATCAATTAAAGTCAGAGGAGCTTTGGGTTTTGCAGCAAGGACATTGCTTCCGGGATCAGGTGATCAGCTTTTGCGATCAAAGTATGGCTGGGCATAAAAACTTCCATTATGAAAGTGGATCCCTGGAAGGATTGCGAAATATGGTAAACCAATACCAAGGCGTAACACTGCTTCCTGAATTGGCCACTTATGGTCTTTCGCAGGAAGAGAAAAGTAGGCTAAGGCCTTTTGCTGGTACTGCTCCGATTCGTGAAGTGAGCATTATACTTAATCGCAGCTTCTTGAAGCAAAAACTTGTTGAATTGCTTTATAAGGAAATTACAGAAGCCATCCCGCATGAGATGACTTCGAAAGCACATGGGAAAATTGTGCGTTTCAAATAGGGTTATTTTTTCTTTAGGATATACCGATCAGCCAAGGCTCCATCTATTCTGTTACCCTCTTTATCAAGGTGCCAGATTTGGTTTTCGCCCACTTTGAATTTACCTGGGTAATCACCTATTAGTCCTTCAAGCTGGACCGTAGAGCCTGTTTCATCCCATGTAAAATTTCCGGTAAAGATTTCTTCCCGTGCATCATTTAGTCCGAGGTAATTGGTCTTCAATTCAAAAGTTCCGTCCGTATGAAGCGTAACCCAAGTTTCGATTCCTTCGCAACTTGCGCAGGGTAGCACTTCAAAATAAGTACCTGCCCAATCGAGAGAATTCTGAGAATTATCACCTGACGGAAGTGGCTGGGAGGTTTCAGAAGTTACAGTAAGTTCTTCTGAGGATACGGTTCTATTCTCAGCTGATTTGTTACAACCAAATTGAAAAGAGGCTATTGCCAGAATTAGAAATACGGACTTTTTCATAAGATGAGGGTTAGTCTGAGAGAAATTTAGGAAATCGATTTTGACGTTCAATTTCGAATTGTTCCTGAAACTGTCCGAGTACTGACCTGCTGATAAACTTTGATATCGATTTGTGTAAGTACCTTTTCGCTCATTTCCTGATAAGAAAGCAGGTCGGCAGTAGCCGCTTCTTCCTGGCCTAGTTGGCGGTAGATCTGTGAGCGAAGCTGAAGCCCCGTAGGATCGTAAGGATTTTCATTTACCATCCGGTCCGCGATTTTCAAGGCTTTCTCGGGTTTTCCTTTTTGAATTAAATTCATCGCAGATTTAATCCGGTCCTGTTTTGTGTTACCTTCCTTTAAAAAGAAGTAGTTGAAGATCAAATAATAGTTTTCTCCGGGTTTCCTGTCAGCAATCATATTGTCTGTCCATAAATCCCTGACGGATTCTACGGCTTTGATTGAAGGCTCGTCAAAAACCGCCCCTGCTGTTGTTTCTATTTTAATGGCTGTGAGATTGGAAGCTGTATCTATTGAAAGAGACACCGCAACCACACCTTCCTTTTTTGATAATCTTGCCTGTTTGGGATAGTTCAGCTGTCGGGTGATCAATGCTTCCCAGTATTTCAGGTCCGGGTTTTCGGTTTGTGAAAAGATGGGTTGAATGGCTCCAATCAAGATAAATAAAAGTAGTGCTACGCGTTTGAATTTAGTCATGCTAGTAAATTAAAGCTCCCAAAATTCTAGTACAAGAAAAATTCAAATTAATATAAAGGGAATCCAGTATTGGTTTAGGACTAAACCCCAAATTGAGTCAAATGATGATTTAGATGCTTGTAAAATAAATTGTTCCATTCTTCGGCTGTCATGGGGCCAAAGGAAAGTGATTCCTTTCCTTCAAAATGATCCTTTCCTAAAGTCACGGTATGACCAAGGTATTTGATCAGGCGATCTTTTTCCTCTTCAAAGTTTTTTCGATCAGAAATGATGAAGACAGGTGCGGTTCTGATATTCCGCTTGTAGGGCACTTCATTGACGACCCCTTTTTTCACAAATGCCTTTAGCAAAAACCGCATCAATGGATTTGGCTTGGGATGTTTGTTGGTAAATGCCATTTCGTAGGCCACACAGCAATGAGCCAACATTTGATCTACTGTCATTTTCCCCCAAAGTGCAGGAGATTCAGGCTTGAGTTGATTAATTCTGGAAATAAGCTCGGTGGTGACTTGAGGATCGAAGATGTTTTTCATGGCTTTGAAAGGTTAGTTTTGGAAAGTTAGTAAATGAAGTAAAAACCCGAGAAAAATTTTACAATAGAATAGTTTATAAAATAAACCTATTTATATTTGTCTCATTGAAAATGATATCAATATGGAAAGGGAACTCAACAGTAAAGAATCCTTGGCTCTGATCACTTCGATGATTCAAGAGGCCAAAAAAGAGGCTGCAGGGGATGGCAGTTTTCAGTTGCTCCTGTGGGGCTGGGTGGTGGCTTTATGCAATTTGGGCCACTTTGCATTGGCAAAGATGGGTTTTGATCAACCTTATATTATCTGGCTGCTGATCATACCCGCGATTATTTGGAGTTTTGCACATGAATGGAACAATCGGAAAAAATCTCGAATCAAAACTCATTTGGATCAGGTCCTCGGACAGTTGTGGATTGGGGTTTTTGCAGCGATGTGTATTGTATTAGCATTTATGCCAGTGCTGGGGTTTCGGCACAATCCGATTATATTATTGTTGGCGGCTGTTGGGGTTTTCGCCACTGGATCCATCATTCGTGTAAAAATGGTTCGAGCGGGAGGGATGATTTTGGCAATCGGAGCTATTATTGCCTTCATGATGCCAATCAATGAGCAATATTTGGTAGCTGGCATTACCATGATCCTAGGCTATCTAGTTCCGGGATATTATTTGAAATCGAGCATGACGAGAATGCCACACGCTGGTTTGATTATCTGAAATGCGAGATTCTCCCGATGAAAAATCGGGACAGGCTATGTGACCCTAAAAAATCAAATAATAAACACATGAAAAACCAAAAGTAGTGAGCACATTTAAACCCCTCGATCCTCTTCTTCATTCCCAACTTAGGTTGGCTGTCATGTCCCTATTAATCGGATTGGAAGAGGCGGATTTTACTTTCCTCAAAGAAAAAACAGAATCAACTGCCGGTAACCTAAGCGTCCAATTAGATAAACTTGAAAAGGCTGGTTACATCTCGATTGAAAAGTCTTTTAGGGGAAAGAGGCCTCTTACTACATGCCGGATTTCACAAGTTGGAGTAAGGGCTTTCGAAGACTATGCTGAAAATCTTAAAAACTACATTTCTTAAAAAAATTTGATTATTTAGTTTATAACATAAACCAATTTATGCCATGAAAAATCTAGCTAAAATCTCCCTTCTTATCTGTTTAATAATGTCATTTCAGATTCCTGCTTGGTCCCAAGTCTCGTATGAGCTTAATCTCGATAACCAACGGAAAATGGCGCCCCTTTCTTTTCTCGAAGGGAAATGGAAAGGAAGTGGCTGGATGATGGGGGAAGATCGAGTTCGTCAAAATTTCAAACAGGAAGAATTAATCGAAATGAAACTCAGTGGGACAATTTTGCAGATAGAAGGAATTGGGACTGCTGAGGGAAAAGTGGTTCACCATGCTTTGGCTTTAATCCAACCAACAGAAGAAGATGGTAAATTTGAGTTTACCTCCTTTCTCCAAAGTGGATTGAAAGGAACTTATCCAGCTCAATTGGAGGAAGGAAAGCTGATCTGGCAACCCGCACCCCAAGTTCGATACATCATTCAGCTCAATGATCAAGGTCAATGGCATGAAATCGGAGAATACAATGCCGGAAACTCTTGGTACAAGTTTTTTGAAATGACGCTTGACAAAGTCCAATAGGAAAAGAGGCGGTCTCATTAAGCACCTGGTGTCAAATTGAGCGTAGTCGAAATGTAGTCCTATTAATAGGAAATTGCCTTCGTACTGCCCAACTCTCGTTGGTCAGGTGCTCTGGCTGACCCTATCGGTTCTTTTGAGACCGCCGTATTATTACATTTAGTCTAATATTATCCTTTCCGATTTAGGATATTTGACCTCGTATTGAAGCGAAAGCTTTTGCTGGGCTCCTGGAGCTAAAGTGATTTCCCAAGTCACAATTCCTGTTTGGGTATCCAGACTTCCCCCACTAAGTTCCGCGGCTGTGACTTCAATATTTGAATTAATGGAAACTGGGATCTGGTCTTTTACTACAAGTGTCACTGCTTGTGATTTGTTATTTTTCAAGGTGATTTCATATCCTCGGCTTTCGGTAATGTTTGAGCCGATGGTTCGTTTTTTGGAGAATTGATCCACTTTTTCACGCTGCATCACAATGGATCGATCACGACCCATAGATACTTGAAGTGTGTCCTGAAGTGCAGCAGCATTCAGGATTGACCTTCCTACAAATCCGTCTTCAAAGTATAAATTACTTTCCCCTTCGAGCAAACTGTATTGATTCCACTCCGCTATTTCAGCAATCAAGAATGCATCCTTGTCCAACTTGGG
Organism: uncultured Limnohabitans sp.; assembly: GCA_964441195.1. Classification (GTDB taxonomy): domain Bacteria; phylum Bacteroidota; class Bacteroidia; order Cytophagales; family Cyclobacteriaceae; genus Algoriphagus. The sequence continues at coordinate 5,171 of CAYTXN010000058.1, read as the reverse complement.
AATGGCTGTGTAGCGATAGGTTGCCGGAATGTCGTATGCTTTCAAATCGACCAAAGTTCGTTCTCCATTGGTTTTGATGGAGTAGGGTTCGGCCACTTCGATTTCTACCGTGGTTTGATTTTCTACAAAAGTGGTAAGAAGCGCAGCTGCTTCCATAGAATTAGATCTTCCATCCCTAACATTAGCTGATCCAGTTAATGCTCGTTTTTCCCTCACACCGTATCCCGCTACAACTACTTCACTAAGCATTGATGTATCCGGAATCAAACTCACACTCACATTGGATCTGCCTTGGATGCGCTCTTCCTGAGCGGCAAATCCAATAAAAGAAAAGACTAAATTTTGGGCATTGCTGGGTAGGGTTAATGAATACCTTCCTTCCATGTCAGTGGAAGTTCCTATAGTCGTTCCTTTTACCAAAACTGTGGCTCCAGGCACAGGCTGCCCCGTTTCATCTAAGACAACTCCGCTGACCGAGCCCGGAGTTTGAGGCACTGAGAACTTATTAACTGTCGTGAATCGGGCATAATTCAATTCCCATTTATCCAAAATTGGGGACTGCCCGCTTTGATTGGGATTGGCATTGGAGAATCTGAGTTTTACGTTTTTCCAGTCCACACCGGTATTTTGATACACTTCAGCTTTGTAGTTGAGTTGCAGTGGTTCATTGATGTTTTTTACGCGGACATCATACTTGGGATACCAGCCTGCATTTGCGACAAGGTAATTTACCTGAAAAGTGGCGGAACCGGCGGCAGGAGCTTTTACCCTGATTCTAATCTCTGAAGTAGACTTGTTTTGACTTTCCTGCATCGCGCTGATTTGATTTCGAAGTTGTTGCATCTTCGTTTCTCCATTCGCAATCTCAGCTTTGATTTTCAACTCTTCGTTGGTGATTTTGGTCAATTCTGCATCGAAAAATTCCAAAGCAGCGCGCAATTCTGCCATTGTCGGACCACTTTGGCTACCGCCGAGATCCTTGTTTGCAGCTAATACGCTGGATTTTGTAGCGAGTACCTGAAGTCGATTTTGGGATAAAGTCTGGCTTTTTCGAATCACCTCGATTTGATCTTCTAAAGCCTTTACTTTTTCTCCAACTTCTTTTTCACTCAGAAAATCTAGTCGCTTGTTTACCGCCTGAATCGTGAAATTTCCCTGACCTTTTACTTGAATGCTTTTCTCATCGAGGTAAGGAGAAAGTCTTTTGAGAAGAATGACAGATTCTCCTGCCGAGATTTGCCCAGAAGCATTTTCAAATATTTGAGCACCAGATAGGAAAAGCGTGACTTCTTTTATTTCACTAGCCAGGGTTGTTTCTTTTAAATCTTGAGAAAATGCTTGAATACCCAAAAACAGGAACAGAAAGGGAAAAATCATCTTTTTCATAGTGTTGACTTTTAGTTGAAGAAAGAACGAATTTTTTCATCAAAAGGCAACAACGGTATTTAAAAATCAAGCAAAAATCTGATTTATGGTCTTCCTTCCAATTTGGATTGCTAGTTTTGCGGGAGAAAAATAACTGCTGCATGACTCTTTTTCAAAGTATAATTATCGCCATTATTGAAGGCTTGACCGAATTTTTACCTATTTCTTCCACTGGTCATATGATTTTGGCATCGGCAGCAATGGGGATTCACGAGGATGAGTTTGTGAAAACCTTTGAAGTTTTCATTCAGTTGGGGGCGATTTTGGCGATTGCTCTCATGTATATCAAGCGCTTTTTTAAGAGTATTGACATCTACCTCAAGTTGTTTGCAGCTTTTGTGCCCACAGCGATTGTGGGGCTGTTGGCTTATGATTTCATCAAAGGATATCTCTTTAATCCGATTGTAGTTTCGGTTTCATTGATATTAGGTGGAATCATCTTACTTCTGATCGATAAAAAAGTAGTCAATCAGAAGTCGGATTTGTTAGAAGTTGAAGATATGACTTATAAAAGTGCTTTTTTCATCGGACTCTTTCAGTGCCTTTCTATGGTTCCCGGGACTTCCCGAGCAGCAGCGACAATTATCGGAGGAGTTTTCAATGGGCTGGACAAGAAGCAAGCAACAGAGTTTTCTTTCCTTTTGGCTGTACCAACCATGATGGCTGCAGGCGGTTATGATTTACTCAAGTCTGATCTTGCATTTACTTCAGAGCAGCTTTCCATGCTAGCAATTGGTTTTGGAGTAGCTTTTGTCGCTGCCTGGTTTGCGGTAAAGTTCTTTTTAAAATATGTATCCACTCACGGATTTAAAGCATTCGGCTGGTATCGAATCGCGTTGGGAATCTTGTTTTTGATCTTTATGTGGGGATCTGATCTGGGGTAAATTTCTCACAGATTTTTTAAAAACCATTTAGAAAATTGAGGGCATTAAATTTTAGGGTTTGAGTTGAAGTGGCGATTTCAGGTTCTTAATTTTCTTAATTCCTTAATGGTTTAAGAATGTTTGCCTTGAATTCTGGAAAGAGCTTATAAAATTCCATTCATAGATTTAGAGCTGTGTTTCCAAACCTCCAGCAGATTTCTTTTTATAGAATGTAAAATCGATTTTACAATTTACCTGGTTTTTTGTCAAATGGACTTTACAAAAAAGCCCTGTCTGAATAGAGGTCAGACAGGGCTTTTGGATTTTTACTTTTACTTTTTTGTATCTAACTGATTGCTATTCTTCACGTATTTCTCTAGCCAAGTATCCATTTCCCAAAGGGTATGCAGGATGGATTCTTTTGCGGAATAACCATGACTTTCGTGCGGAAGGAAAACAAGGCGTGTGGTAACTCCATGACCTTTCAGCGCATTGTAATATCGCTCTGACTGGATCGGGAAGGTGCCGGAATTGTTATCGGCTTCTCCGTGAATCAAGAGAATTGGAGTTTCCACTTTGTGTGCATAGGAGAATGGAGACATATTGAAATATACCTCAGGTGCCTCCCAATAAGTCCGCTGCTCATATTGAAATCCAAAAGGAGTCAAGGTTCTATTATATGCACCACTTCGTGCGATTCCTGCAGCAAATAAGTTGGTATGAGAAAGCAAATTTGCGGTCATAAAAGCTCCATAGGAATGTCCTCCAACTCCGATTCTTCTTCGGTCACCAATTCCCATTCCTACGATTTGATCAATTGCCGCTTCAGCATTTGCAACTAGTTGCTCGATAAAGTAATCGTTTGGTTCTTCTTCACCTTCACCTACGATCGGCATTTCGGTTTGGTCCATGATGGCATATCCTTGGGTCACCCAATAGATCGGTGAACCCCAGCTGATTCGAGTAAAGGCATATTTTGAGCCCCTTACCTGAGCTGCTATTTCGGCAGATTTATATTCCCGAGGATAAGCCCACATCAAAACGGGAAGTGTACCGTCCTTTTCAGGATTATAACTTGCTGGAGTATACACAACTGCAGAAAGGTTAAGCCCATCTTTTCTTTTATAGGTGACCAGTTGCTTTTGGATGCCTTTGATGGATTCATATGGATGTGCAAAGTTGGTTACCTGCAGCGGAGCAATTCTTTTCTTGGTATTTATCAACCAATAGTTTGGTTGGATATCGGTGCTTTCTTTTAGTGTGATAAATTCAGTGGCATCTTCATCAAGTACCTTAACCACTCGTTCATAGTAGGGAGCCTGAGACCTCCAGAGGATTTTTTCCTCTTTTGTTTTGGTGTCAAAAGTGGATAAGTAAGGCATACTTCCTTCGGTCGAACCGCCCTCGCTAGTCATAAAAACCAGATCACCTTTGCGAAGGAGGACTCGCCTTCCAAATTCATTTTCCGTGAATACAGGATCTCCGGGATCATTATAGATATCGTCTGAAGATCGGTCGATGATTACTTTTGGAGCCTGTGAAGGATTAGATGGATTGATTACTGATTTCCGGTCCATTCTTGTTCTTGACCATCTTTCAGAGAAAATTGCAAAGCTGTCGTCTGACCAAGCGATGCCGCCAAATCGATAGGCTGTGCTGGTTAGTTTTTGTTTTTGTCCTGCAAATGGCGCTTTGAGGGTATAAATAATTTCTCGCTCAGTAATCTCGACTTTGGCGTCTCCACCGTCTTGTGCTTCGACCCAATACAGCGTGGAAGGATGATCAGCTCTCCAGTTGATATTTCGAGGACCTGCAACAGTTGCATCAAATCCAGTTGGTCGATTCTCATCCAATGGGATTTGAGCTAATGTCTTTATTTTCTGCCCTGTTTTAGACCAAATCTCTGTATCATAAGGAAAACGGGAGGCAGGAACCAAATAGGAAAACGGCTTTTTGATAATTTCAACCAATAGATAAGATCCGTCAGGAGAAAGATCCATAGACTTAATCATTCCTGATGGGCCAAGTGGTTTTTTGGTGCCATCAAGATTGACAAGCATGAGTTGAGAGTCCATGAAATAGGCAAAAAGAGCTTCATCATGTGGATTCGCAAGCAGATCTTGGTAAGTTCTGCTTGGAGCGGCGTCTCCTGTAGTTTCTTGAATTATGGGCCCGGCTGGTGCAGCAGGAGCTTTTGGAATCACCCCACGAGCAGGATTGACCGTTTTGATCAAAATTTCATTTTCCGGAGTCCAGGTCAAGCTTCCTCCGAGTACTTCATTCAAAATGTTGTCTGTAAGCTTACGTGCTTGATAAGTTGACATTTCTACCACCCATAGACTGATTCCGGTAGCTTCAGTCTGGGTGAAAGCTAGATACCTATCATCTTTTGAGAGTGAAAACCCATTCATTTTTGGATTTGCCGGTAATCCAGTGATTTGGATTTCCTGCCCGCCTTGGGTCATTTTGATTTTGAGATTCTCTACACTTCCACTTCTACTGGGACCTGAGGTGGCAGGATTTATCCGAAGACCTGCAATTCGTAGTTCTTCCTGAGACAAATCTTCAATTGAAGGGTTTCCTGCGCGCTCTAAAAGCATCATCCATTCTCCATTTTTGCTAAATACTACAGAAGGAGTGCTTGGTGCATTGACCAAGTCCGCAATTTCTTTGGGCGGTGTTTGATAAGTAGTTTGGGCAAAATTGGACCCAAGACCGGTTCCAAAAAAAGCAAGGGCCAAAAATAATTTAGTAATTCGTCTATTCATGTTGATTTGGGTTAATTCCGTTTCAAAATACATCTGAATTCCAGAAGTCTAGGACTGAAATACGCCAATGGTAAAAATTAGTCTCGAATTGAAAAATTTCGAATTAGACTTGAAT
>CAYTXN010000057.1:11133-13489 GCA_964441195.1 uncultured Limnohabitans sp. | reverse complement strand
GAAAAGCCATTCAAAAACGTTTATCTCACTGGAATCGTAAGGGACAAACTCGGTCGAAAAATGTCCAAATCCTTGGGCAACTCCCCCGATCCGTTAGAATTGATCGCTCAATACGGTGCAGATGGTGTGAGAACTGGTATGCTTTTCTCCTCCCCTGCGGGAAATGACTTGCCATACGATGACAAGCTGGTAGAGCAAGGGAGAAACTTCTCCAACAAGATCTGGAATGCTTTCCGACTGGTAAAAGGCTGGGAAATCGATCCAAGTCTGGACGGATCTTCTAATACTTCCAGCATCGAATGGTTTGAGAATCGCTTCAATCAAGGCTTGACAGAAATCAACGAGCATTTCGAGAAATTCAGAATGTCGGATGCACTGATGGCAACATACAAGTTGGTGTGGGATGACTTCTGCTCTTGGTATCTAGAGATGATCAAGCCTGCTTATCAGCATCCGATCGATCAGGTGACTTATGACCGAACGATTCAAATCTTTGAGAAAATCCTGAAGGTTTTACATCCTTTCATGCCATTCATCACCGAGGAACTTTGGCACCAAATCAAAGAAAGATCAGTTGCCGAATCCTTGATTTTGGCTTCTTGGCCAGAAGCAAAGACTTTTGACGCTAAAATTATCGAGGAAGCTGCTCAAGTTTTTGAGGTTGTTTCACAAGTGAGAAACCTGAGAGCCTCAAAGGGAATGTCGCCAAAAGAAGCGCTTGACTTGAGCATCAACACTAAGAATCCGGAAGTCTATGCAGGCTTTGAATCGGTATTGACCAAGTTGGCAAATTTGTCTTCTTTGAGCTTTGCTGAAAAGGTGGATAACGCGATGAGCTTTGTGGTGAAATCTGATGAATGCTTTGTGCCAATGGGTGATTCTATCAATGTGGAGGAAGAAAAAGCTAATCTGAAAAAGGAAATCGAATACACCCAAGGCTTCTTAGCTTCGGTGATGAAAAAGCTGAGCAACGAAAGATTTGTTGCAGGAGCCCCTGCTCAAGTTCTGCAAATGGAGCGTAAAAAGCAGTCAGATGCCGAGGCTAAGATTAAGGCTTTGGAGGAGAGTCTAGTCAAGCTTGGTTAATTAGTTAATTGGTTATTTTAATTTTCAATGATCAAATTCAATGATCAATAGTCAAGGAGTGCTTCCAATTGAGCCTTACTTGAAAATTGATGATTGGTCATTGTCCATTACTCATTTTAGAGGCAATTCTGAAAAATTACATTTCATTGCGTGACATAAAAAAAAGGCTAACCCATGTGGATTAGCCTTTTTCATTTTAAATGTTATCAATTCTACAATAGAGGTTTTCCACCTCTTCGAAGATCAGATTGTCTGTCACCTCGGTGATCCTGCTCTAAGAAACCGTCTCCAAATTGGCGGTCTTGAATAGTGTCTGTCCCAGTTTCAAATCGATCCCCTTCGTCATAAAATGATCTATTCATATGATCGTATCGTCCATTCAGACTGCGAGTCTTTTCGCTGTAATATGAACGCATGGTATGAAGAAATTCCGACTGAGGGCCTGATGGCCAATTGTCCTCGTCAAATCCAGGAGCATTTTCTAAGGTCTCTTTGGATTCCTTGACGATTACTACATCGTCTTGCGCAGTATTGAATTCAAATGATTCAAATGGAAGTGCCAAAAGCTTGGAACCGAGGTTCAAAAATCCCTCATCTACTTTTAGCACTACAAAATCTATTTTACCTGTTGAAGTATTAAACATCAATTCTTTGATGGAACCGACCGATTCATCGCGAGGAGTTTTTACCTCGCAAGATGTGGCGGTAGAACTACTAATTTGTGAATGTTGTGAGCTAGTCATTTTGGAAGTGGGTTAAATGAATAATTTATTTGATTCATTTAGTCCCAGATGTATGCCAAGCAAAAAATCGTCGATTACGGCAAAGCATCATCGATTCACTTGTTTCCCATGGCTGAACACCTCCACAATTCGTGGTGAGATATACCCTTTCGTATGGGAATAATTTGTTTGAAGTTGGTAAGAGTCCTACCATCAAATGATAAACTCCTTCAAAACATTAAATTATAGGTCCCATTTTATCAATAAAAAACCTTCGAGATTCTTAAAGCCTGAAAAGGTTTTTGAAAGTATTTACAACTCCCTAATCTTAATATCCTTGAAAATCACCCCTTGCCCTTCACTTTGCAATCCGATGTAACCAGACTTCAATGGTGTTCCATCTACCTTGATCGATGAATCAAACCGATTGGCCGTGCCTCCACCAATCTGAGGTAGGCTATATGTCAAGACCGTATCTCCATTAACTAAATGGTGGACAATGGAATCTCCGAAAACAATTAAATCAGCCCTAACCCATTCGTCCCATT
>CAYTXN010000057.1:9864-11033 GCA_964441195.1 uncultured Limnohabitans sp. | reverse complement strand
AATCGATATTCCCAACTCAGGTGAAAGGATGAAAATGGCTTCTCATAAAATAAATGTCCATAGCGATCTTCAAAAGCTCCATAGTCATCGTAGTTCACCACTAGTTCTCCATCCACGACTCGAAATGTATTAGCATAGTTGTCACCAACTTCATGATGCTGTATTTTTGGAATCCATCCTTTTAGATCTTTTCCGTTGAAAAGAACCTGCCAATCGGATTTATCTTGATTTTTTGCAGACCCTACTTTAGTCTGACCAACACAGGAAAAAGATAGAATCACTACTAGGGAAAGTGAAATTTTTAGAAAATTATTCATGGTTAGGTTGAGTTTATAGTCTGACAAATTCAGGATTTGTGAACAAAATCAAAGGCTCCTTTTCTAATTTTTACCTCAATAAAATCCGGATTACCTCGCAGTTCCCCGTCAATCTGAAAGTTAGCTTTATCTAAATTATAAATCTTACAGGATTCTACTGACCAAGTTTTGACTACAGGTTGATCCTGATGTTCGCCGCTAATTAAGCTTTTGGTGAAAACGAGTAAGTCTCTTGGTGAATTTACCTCCACAGCGATGATTTCAAATTTTCCATCATCCATGATTCCTTCTGTATTGATGGTGGCACCGGTACCGTATACTCCACCATTGGCAATGACCAGCATCTTGGCGTCTAGATAAAGGGCTTCTTCTGGCATCTCCAATTTAAATCGACTCGAAACTGAGGAAAAAGCCTCAGATACGGAGCTTTTAAAATACCCAATCATACCCCGGGTATCTCCCTGCTCAAACTTATGAATCATGCTGGCATTAAATCCAAAATCTGCCAAATGAAGACAAAGCTCCTCCCCAATCATAATTGCATCCATCTGAAAAGTATCCAATTTCCTCAAGGCACCCAACCCATCTTCAAAGCTGCCGATTCCAAGACATTTTGCCAGACCATTTGCAGAACCAAGTGGTAGAATGGCTAGCGTGACTTTTGATCTTAAGCAGGTTGTTGTCAACTTAACTGTTCCATCGCCACCGGCTATGATTACTAATTCAGGTTGAGTTTGGCTTATTAAATCTGTAAGTCTGAAGGAAACTTCTTCTCCTGAAACCTCAAAATCAATGATTTCAAATCCTTCCAGATTTAATTGAATTCGCTCTATAATCTCTTCCTTCGTTCTT
>CAYTXN010000057.1:8467-9764 GCA_964441195.1 uncultured Limnohabitans sp. | reverse complement strand
ATTTCCGTTGCATGAGAAATTAAAACAGTATCGTCAATATCTGAAATGACTCCAATTGGGGAACTGAATCGATCGATTTTTAACTTTACTTTCTTGGTTTGTGCCGCTCCACTTCCTGATAAAATCCTATAATAAATGTATTCGATTTCAGGGTTAATATCTTCTAGTGAAATTTCAAAAACTCCGTCAAGGTCGCTTTCCACAAAATAATCAATTGATCCCAACGAGATTTTCACTTTCACCTCTGGAATTCCTACCACCGAATAGCGCCTAATGGTCGCCAAAATATTCTTTCGCCAATTATTCCTGGCCGAGGGACGGCTTTGTCTATATGCAGAAATGACTCGGCCTTTTGTAAAGATTTTCTCTCCGTTTCCAAATGCTAAAAATGGTTCGGCTTCAATCGAATCAAGTTTTCCGATCCATTTCAAAACGACTTTACTTAATGCCATAAAATGAGTGGCTTCTTTAATGAGAAAAAAAGCCGATGTACTTCACCGCCTTAATGCTTCCAATCGTAGGTATCGATTTGCTCCAAGCATGCCTTGAGTAAAGCAATGGAACCTGCAATGTCTTTTTTATTCGCCATCTCAATGACCTGATGCAAATGTCGTGTCGGAATGGAAATCGCTCCAGCAATTGAGCCTTGTTTACCCATACGCTGCACTCCAGCGGTGTCAGTTCCTCCGGCGGTCAGAATTTCAGGTTGCCAAGTAATCGCCTCTTTTACCGCAGTTTGTTTCATAAATTCCACCATTCGGTAATCACAAATAGTCATTGCATCCATGATTTTGATAGCCGTTCCTTTGCCAAGTTCTGTGATTTTCTCATGAGCGGCAGCTCCCGGCACATCAAAAGCAATGGTGGTATCCAGCGCAATTCCAAAGTCCGGATTGATACTATGTGCTGCAACATTCGCACCACGGATTCCTACTTCCTCTTGCACGGTGAAAGTCGCATATACATCATAGGCAGGGTTTTCGAGTTGCCTCAAGGTCTCTATCAAAATAAAAACTGCTACTCGATTATCGATAGACTTGCAATTGACACAGTCTCCCATTTCTATCAACTCCCGATCACGAGTCACTGGATCACCAATGGAAATGAATTTTTCCACTTCCTCTTTTGTCAAGCCCAAGTCAATGAAAAAATCAGTGGTTTTGGGGAGCTTGGTCCGTTCTTCCTGCGACATCACATGGATAGGCTTACTTCCCATTACACCTACGAGATCCTTTTTGCCATGCACGATGACTCGCTGAGCGGTAAGTGTCTTTGGGTCAAATCCACCTAGGGTATG
>CAYTXN010000057.1:0-8367 GCA_964441195.1 uncultured Limnohabitans sp. | reverse complement strand
TGCGACGTTTATTTCCATTTTTATTGAGTTCTATTTTGTTTTAAAATAAGCCAATTGCAGCAATTCACCATGGCTATAAATGTATATGGCGCAAAGATTTCTCTCCGCGCCATTTTTTTATTTAGGAAGTCTTCACTTGCTGCTTTCGCGTCAAGTTTTTTGATTCCCGCTTAGTACGCTCTCACCGTCTTACCTTCAACGTAGTTTACAAAAGCACGATTTACCACTCTTGTTCCACCCGTAGTTGGATAATCTCCTGTGAAATACCAATCTCCAAGATGTTTTGGAATGCATTTGTGAAGATTTTCTACAGTTTGAAAAATCACCTTCACTTCAGCACCGATCTCTGGAGTGGTCACGATTTCCGCGATTTTGTCTGAAACCTCATCATCCGTAAATAAACTGTACACACCTTTCACAAAATTTTCAGTTGCAAAAGGATCCTCAGTACAGGAATCATAAATCTTATCCAGCACATTCTCAATTTTTCTTTCTCTCAACAATTCAATGGCGGCACGGAATGCGATGAATTCCTTCATTCGTGACATATCTATGCCATAACAGTCTGGAAATCTAATTTGAGGAGCAGAGGACACAATTATAATTCGCTTTGGATTCAACTTGTCCAGAGTAGTAAGAATACTTTTCTCTAAAGTTGTACCTCGAACGATACTGTCATCAATTACCACCAAAGTATCGATTCCGGGCTTGATCACCTCATAGGTCGTGTCATAGACATTGGCAACCATTGCATCCCGATCGGTATCGTTGGTGATGAAAGTTCGAAGTTTCACATCTTTACTAACCAATTTTTCAACTCGTGGCCGGAAATTCAGCAAATCATCCAAGTCGCCTACATGAGGCTTTCCTTCCAAAAACACTTCGCGTCGTTTCGCACTGAGGTAATCTTCCAATCCCTCGATCATCCCTAGGAATGCAGTTTCCGCGGTATTAGGAATGTAGGAGAAAACAGTGTTTTTCAGATCAAAATCTATCGCCTTAAGAATCTGTGGGATTAGCGCTTTCCCAAGATTCTTTCGCTCTTGGTAAATATCCGGATCAGTTCCTCTTGAAAAATAGATCCGCTCGAATGAACAGGATTTCTTCTCTCTCGCCGGCATTATCTGAGATTCAGTGAAAGATCCATCCTTATTGATCACGATTGCGTGACCGGGTTGGATTTCTTTGATTTCTTTAAAATCTATATTGAAAGCAGACTTGATGGCGGGCTTTTCGGAGGCAACTACCACAATTTCATCATCAGCGTAATAGAAAGCAGGACGAATACCTGTAGGATCCCGGACCACAAAAGAGGAACCGTTTCCTATCATTCCAGCCATTGCATACCCTCCGTCAAAATCACGGCATGATCTCTTTAGAATTCGGATCACATCCAATTCATTTTCAATCAGTTGAGTGATCTGTTCGTTACTGTATTGATGTTTGTATTTATCGAAAATTCGTTGATTTTCTTCATCCAAAAAGTGTCCTACTTTTTCCATCACGGTGACGGTGTCTGTTTTTTCTTTTGGATGCTGACCCAGCTGCACGAGTTTGTCAAAAAGTTCCTCGTTGTTGGTCATATTGAAGTTGCCAGCCATGACAAGGTTCCGACTTCTCCAGTTATTTTGCTTTAAAAATGGATGGCAGGTTTCGATACTATTTTCTCCGTGTGTGCCATAACGAAGGTGACCCAGCCAAACTTCTCCTGTAAATGCGATGTGTTTTTTGAGCCAATCGGCATCTTCAAGGACTTTTTTACCTCCAATTTTCTTTGCCTTTTTGTATTTCGCGTTGATCTTGTCAAAGATAAAATTGACCGCTGAGGCTTCAATGGAGCGATACCTACTGATGTATCTAGTTCCGGGTTTGGTGTCAATTTTTACGTTGGCTACACCTGCACCATCCTGTCCTCGATTGATTTGCTTTTGCATCAGCACATACATGCGCTTGGCCGCAAAAGCATTCGTTCCATATTTATCGATGTAATATTGAGGATGCTTACGGAGCCGAATCATGGCTATACCGCATTCGTGTTTGATGGCGTCACTCATGGAGAAGGGCGAATGTCATTTTTGATCTTCAAAGGTAAGTGTTTTCAAAAGATTTATTTCCGAATAAAAGTTCTCTTTGGAAGAATATTATTTGGTGAATTGTCAATACGTTTTGCCTGGAATATTTAAAGTCGAAAGTTGATCCTTAACTCCCCAATCTGGGTAATAACTACCCAAAATCACAAGTGTAAAATATATAACCTACCAAGGCACTTAAAAATGAAGCATGGCACAGCCTTCGCTTATAGACTATTATATTCGGAAAAAAGCTTTCTCAAATCGAAACTCGGTTTCTGAATTTTAATTGAACCCTAATTACTTAACAGATGAAAAAGATCGTTTTGATGTCCGCAATAATGGTAGCCGCTGCGACTTTAGCTGCTCCTATCATAGCTTCAGCAATTTCGTACTCTATCGAAGTGAAGCAACAGGAAGAAAAGGTTCAAATCAAACCTGATCAACTCCCTACTCCTGTCAAACTCACGATTGGAGCTGACGATTCCTTACAAGCCTTAACCCTCGTTGAAGCTTGGAAGTTTACCAAAGTCGACAAGGTGGTTTATTACAAAGTTGCTTTTAACAATGGCACTGAAAACAAACTTTGGAAATCCTATAATGCCGAAGGCATTGAAATAAAAGAGTAAGTTGCCAATTGCCCTAAATTCAGGCGCCAGACTTCAGTCTGGTGCTTTTTTTGTTTAATCTTAAAAAAATCAAAAAAGATGGCTCATATACTATTGGTTGAAGATGATTTGACATACTCTAGAATTGTAAAGACTTTTTTGGAGAAAAATTCTTTTGAGGTCACCGCCACCACAAAGGTCAAAGAGGCTCAAACAATCCTCACTGCCGGAAAATTTGAACTGATCATTGCCGATTTCAGATTACCTGACGGAACTGGAATGGAGTTATTACAATGGGCAAAGTCCAACCTCCCTCAGCTTCAGGTTATTCTTATCACCCATTATTCTGATATCCGGATTGCCATCAAAGCCATGAAACTCGGCGCCTTCGAATACATCACTAAACCCATCAACCCGGATGAATTGCTGGCAACTGTCAAGGAATCTTTGGCACAAAAAGCAGAAACAATAACCAGCAGATCGCCTCAAGAATCCACTAAACCAGCGAAGTCCAGGACAGAAGCACCCTATGTTATCGGTGAATCACAAGAAGCTCAAAAATTGGAAAAACATATTCAACTCGTCGCTCCTACTGATTTGAGCGTTTTGGTCCTAGGCGAAACGGGCACAGGTAAGGAGTTGATTTCTAAGCGAATTCATGAATTTTCTAAGCGAAAAGACGGACCTTTCGTTGCCATCGACTGTGGTGCCTTGCCAAAAGAGCTCGCTGGAAGTGAACTTTTTGGTCATGTGAAAGGAGCTTTTACCGGAGCATTGGACAACAAAACAGGTCACTTTGAATCTGCTCAAGGCGGAACCATTTTTTTGGATGAAGTAGGAAACTTAAGTTATGAGGTCCAAATCCAATTGTTACGTGCCATTCAAGAGCGGAAAATCCGCAAAATCGGCGGAAATAAGGAAATTGAAATCAACGTACGGATCATCGCCGCAACCAATGAAATGCTAACTTCTTCATCCGGTGAAGCGGTATTCAGAGAGGATTTGTACCACAGGCTAAATGAATTTACGCTCCAAGCCACTCCACTTAGACAGCGAAAGGCAGATCTGGAGTATTTTGTCGGGGAATTTCTCCAGGAAAGCAATGAGCGACTTAATAAATCAATCAAGAGTTTAAGTCCTGAGGTTTGGGAAATTTTTTACAACTATGATTGGCCAGGCAATCTTCGTGAGTTGCGAAATATCATCAAACGTGCAGTGTTACTTTCGGTAGAAGAGCGAATAGAAAAGGAAGCTTTGCCTTTGGAATTGTATGATAGCTCATATATGTCAGAAGCTAATTCCCAAACCACTTTCAGCGCCCAAACTACTATCCCAAGCTTGCAAGTGAATGCATCAAACGGGGCTGATTATAAGACCCAATGGAAGGAACAGGAAAAGGAACTGATCCAAAAAGTGCTCCTTGACACTCGATTCAATAAGTCTAAAACTGCGCGAATCCTTAACATGGACCGTAAGACCTTATACAGCAAAATCGAAAAGTACGGATTGGAATAGTTTAGACCATTTCTGCTACCTTTTCTTTCAAGGAGGTCAAGGTTCTTTTTGTTGCGGAATCCAGCTGATTGAGTGATTCCTGAATTCCCTGTAGATTATTCAACTTTAAACTATTTTCAATTTTTCTGGCAATCGGGCCAGCCGGACTTTTGATTTGTCCCAGCCTACTTCCCAACTGATGACAGATTTCAAGAATCTCGGACCATCGATCGTTCAACCTTGATCGAGTGATTTTTTGAAGGTCAGACTCAGTATCCCGAATCAGATCTCTCACAATATCTGCTAACAACTCCTGATCACCCATGCAAAACTTTTCCAAATCTGTTAAGCTGAAAAGTTCATTTGAATAGCCCTCATGCTCTTCGTGTGCGATTTTTGCTTCCAAACGATCAGGAAAGATCTTGCCTAAAGTCGAAATGAGTTTTTCCTCCTGAAATGGTTTTAGAATTAATTCATCAAATCCTTCTTTGAAAAGCCTGTCTTTTTCCTCCACAAAAACGTTGGCTGTCATAGCCAGCATAGGTAGTTTTTTGTATTCTGGAAAAATCCGAATTGATTTAGCCACGTCAAATCCGGAAAATTCGGGCATTTGAATATCAATCATTGCCAAATCCAAAGGAATGGTTTGAAAGTCATCTCTGAAGTATTTTCCTCCGGGAAAAGCAATCACCTCGGCACCAAAATATGATAGGACTGTCTCCAAATATTTCAACCCTACTCGATCATCATCGATTAGCAAAATTTTCAGCCCACTCAAATCAATAAAATTTTCCGCTTCGGAAGTATCTGTTGCCTCCAGAGCTGGAGTCAATTCCATTGGTATCGTCACTTTCATAGTGGTACCAATTCCTGGAGCACTATCGGCACTTAACTCACCATGCATGAGATTAATAAGCCGCTGCACAATCGCCAAACCCAATCCCGTCCCTCCGAATTTTCTGGAAATGGATGTATCAGCCTGATCAAATTCCTGAAACACCTTGATTAATTCATCTGGATTCATCCCGATTCCTGAGTCGCTGATAGCAATCTCAAGTTGATTTTCAGCCCATTTCACGGCTACTTCTACTTTTCCTTCTTGAGTAAATTTGAAAGCGTTGCCCAAGAGGTTATTCATCACCTGCTTGATTCGAAGTTCATCTCCGACCAGCCATTGGTTTTCGGGAAGTTTCAAATCCCAGTTGAAATCCAGCTTTTTCTCCTTGGCTGAAAGCTCAAATAAACTTTGAATCGCTCCAAAAAGCACAATGGGATCAAACGGCTGCTTATCCAAGTTAAGTTTACCAGCTTCCAGTTTAGAAAAATCCAGAATATCATTCACGATATCCATCAAGGTATCAGATGCAAAACCAATCATTTTTAGATGAGTCTTTTGGTTCATTTCCAAACTTGACTTTTCCAATATTGCCCGATACCCTTGAATGACATGCAATGGATTCCGGATTTCGTGACTCATATTGGCCAAAAACTCCTGCTTCGACTTTGCCAACTGATCTGACTTCTTTCGGGAGGTTTCAAGATCTTCTTGATAGGTTTTATTTAAGTGGATTTCTTTCAAAATGGAATACACCAAGAATGCGGTCCCTACAATGGCGATTATAACTACTATGATCAGGAAAAAAGTAACATCGAAAACAAGTCCGGATGCTTGTTGACTTTGTTCATTGGAAGCCAAGATTGCTTTGGACTGAAGGGCCCCAATCAAAGTTTGGATGGAAATTTCAATCTCATTTTGTTTTTGGGAGAGTGAGGATTCCAGAATCGCAAGCTTTTGTCGCTGGAAACTCTCTTCTCTGTAGATCTGATTGATTACCCCACGCAAAGAATAAAGAACGCTATCCATATTTTGGTTTTGAGAAACCTCAGAAGGTCTTGAATTTTCATCTCTTAATCGCCTCAAATAATTAATCAATTGATCCTCATCCCTTGAGATAATACCGGATTTTTGCTCTTGACGAATATTAGCTTGCTGCTGAAGATCGTTGTAAATGTACTTTTTGGGATTAAGTTCTCGAAGGGGGCGATATTCCAGGTTTTGCGCCCGTCTTCTAATCCCCACTTCTACCGTACTAAGTGCTTCTTGAGAAAAATTCCGATTGGCAAGGTTTTTTTTGACCTCATACAGATCGACAAAACCATTGATAAGCACAGCAAGATTATCACGGATAGTCTGGACACTTTGCATTTCCAATGAATCCACTGCAAGGGTATCCAACTGATCTAGCTTGACTTGGAGCTCAGAAATGGTCGAATCATTGACCCGCCCATCTACATTAAGGCTATCTCCCCCGATTCGGGTAATTCTAAAAATCTCAGATTGTAGGTTATTCAGCAACTCCAGCTTCTGATTGGGCTGGGCAAGCTGTCTGACAGAGTCCTCTAATTGATTAAGCGTATAATAAGTCAAGCCAGCTACACTGACAAGGATAAAGGTGGCCAAAAAAAATCCGGCGGCTACTTTCTTACCTGTAGAAATAATTGATTTAAAGGGCTTCATCCAATTTTGTATGAAGCTTTACCCTTCCAACAATTATTCCAAGCTGTTTAAAACTTTAATAAAACATACCCCTGAGGCACATAAGTAGTGATGGTAGTCATGGCAGAATGTGCAATAATAACTCCAGGCCAAAGGTCAGTTGCCTTCAGATTTCTGGCGATGAGCGACTGACCGCAGACGTAAATTTCAGCTCCAGCCTCTTTCAAAGCTTCATATACCTTAATGTTCGGGTTTGCTACCTCATTGCGTTTTTGATAGTTCTCATCATTGAGAAGTGTAAAAATCCCTCCACCATGAATGACTACTTTAACTTTGATTTTATCTTTTGGGACTCCTGCCAAACCATGAAGATTCATCAACCTCGCGACATTATCTACCCATCGGGAAATTTCTTTATAATCATCGGAAGGTGAAGTCAAATCAACTATAATTTTATATTCTAAACTTGGATCAGGACGCTCCGTCGCGTCAGCAATTTCATAGATCCCACCATATCCCTTTACGATTGGGAACTGAGGAGTCTGTGCTTGAGCTTGGATTGAAAGAAAAAGGAATAGGCCAAAAAAGGCGATCTTTTGAAAGGATTTCATAGTGAGATATTTGATGGAAAAGTAAGTAAAATTAAAATCTCAAAAAGCCCATTAATAAAAAAAGCCCGACCAATTTGGTCAGGCTTGTGCGCACGAGAAGATTCGAACTTCCACACCCGTAAGGGCACCACCCCCTCAAAGTGGCGTGTCTACCAATTTCACCACGTGCGCGGTTAGGGTCTGCAAAAGTAGAAATCCAACCCAATTGAAACAAACGAGTTTCAGGGATTTCTTTACTTTTTTTAATTATTATCCAAAAACCTTCTTTTCAGCCGATTGAAGCGTATTATAAAGTAAAGCTGCAATTGTCATCGGTCCTACTCCACCTGGAACAGGCGTTATTGCAGAAGCTTTTTCAGCTACTTCGTCAAACTTCACATCGCCGATTAATCTAAATCCGGACTTTTTGCTGGCATCCTCTATTCTATGAATCCCCACATCGATCACGACTGCACCAGGTTTCACCATATCCGCAGTGACAAACTCAGGCTTACCAATTGCAACGATCAAAATATCAGCAGATCTGCAGATTTCAGGAAGATTTTGAGTTTTGCTGTGCGTTAAAGTAACTGTAGAATTTCCAGGATTGCCATTTCTGGCCATCAAAATACTCATGGGGCTACCGACGATATGGCTTCGACCAATCACCACACAATGCTTTCCAGTTGTTTCGATTTTGTATCGCTTGAGCAATTCCACAATTCCATAAGGAGTTGCTGCGACGTAAGCGGGCCAATTCAAGGTCATTCGACCAACGTTTGCAGGAGTAAATCCATCCACGTCCTTCTCGGGTTTGATTTTGTTGGTGACTTTGTCGACAGAGATATGTTTGGGAAGGGGAAGTTGTACAATCAATCCATCGATGTCCGGATTGGTGTTGATATCTTCTACTACTTTGAGGAGTTCTTCCTCAGTGACATCAGCTTCCAATCGTACAAGGGTGGATTTGAAACCCACTTCTTCGCAAGACTTAACTTTTGCTCCAACATAAGTTTGGCTCGCCCCATCGCTGCCAACCAGAACCGCTGCCAAATGTGGTGTCTTACCTCCCTCAGCTTTTATCTCCGCTACGCGGATAGCGATTTCGT
>CAYTXN010000056.1:0-13521 GCA_964441195.1 uncultured Limnohabitans sp. | reverse complement strand
CCCGACCTTGGCAAGGTCGTGCTCTACCAGCTGAGCTACTCTCGCTTTTGTCATTGCTCAAATCGTTATTTGAGCGATTGTGGATGCAAAGGTAAGCCCACAATATAATTTTACAAGGCAGAAGGAGATAAATTTTTTCTGATTCTTACAAAATGCCTCTTAGCGCTTGGATCACAGGTCTTTCAGAAATCATAGGAAGCTAAAATTTTCACCATTTCTCCTACATTTTTGGCTCCAAGCTTCCTGAGAATATTTTTTCGATGCGTAGCCACTGTAAGTACAGAGATATTCAAAAGGGCACTTATTTCTTTAGACTCTTTTCCTTCAAGGATCAAGTCTACAATTTCACGTTCCTTTGAAGTCAATTTGATAGCTCTATTTACTGGGGAATTTTTACTTACAAAAATTTTAGTCCCATCATCTTTGTTGAAAGAATAACTCCAGTCATAGGTTTTGGATTTAGGAGGTGTAAAAAGCTGAACAATTATGTGCAGATCCATAATGAAGTTTCCCGCCTCGTCAATCACATATGGACGAACTTTGGAAGTCATCCAAATCACTTCTCCAGTAATCCGGTGCACCCAACGGGTGGTGTAGGAAAATTCAAACGTATGCCTTTCGGGTATTGAAAGGCCATGAAAAGCATCAAAAACAATTTTTTGGAATCGGAAAAGTTCGGGGCGGTCTTCGGGATGAATCATAGTAAATGATGTCTCCATACCCTTATTTCGAAACATTGATTCCGGATATCCTGTAAGCTTTTCTACATTTCCAGTAAAAAAAGCTAGGCTCAGATTTCGGTAATCAAAACAAGCTATAACCAAGCTTTCCTGCATACCAATGGTCTTGCCGAGGGTTGCCAGTTCGTCTTTCAGTTTTTGCTCGTCTATTTCGCCTTTAAACTCCTGTTCCTTCCATTTCTTGAAGAATTTGGTATACTTATCCTGCTTTTTTAGGTCCTTGAGTAGTACCTTATCCATTGTAAATAAAAGTGTGTGTTAGTTTAAATCTGACTAAAATATACGATTCCTAACAAATCAATCCAATTTCTTTTTTATTTCATGAAGTTTAAGAAGCGCCTCAATAGGTGAGATTGCATTGATATCAATCTGATCCAACAGTTCTTTCGCCTCAGTGAATTTTGGATCCATTTCAAATAAACTAAGCTGAAAATTGTTTTTTGGAATGGACTTGAAGTGCTCCTTTTTGTCTTTTAATTCCTTGTCTTTTTCCAAATGGCCCATAATTTCTGCCGCACGAAGTACGACTGGGTTTGGCATTCCGGCCATTTGAGCGACATGTATACCAAAGCTATGTTCACTCCCTCCTTCTTTCAGCTTTCGCATAAAAATGACTTTGTTTCCGACTTCTTTGACTGAGACATTAAAGTTTTTGATTCGGGGAAAATCTCCCGAAAGCTGATTTAATTCGTGGTAATGCGTAGCAAAAAGTGTTTTTGCTTTGAAAGTGGGATGATTGTGCAAAAACTCCACAATTGACCATGCAATGGAAATTCCGTCATAGGTAGACGTCCCCCGACCTATTTCATCCATCAAAACTAAGCTCCGATCCGAAAGATTATTTAAAATACTGGCCGTCTCAGTCATTTCAACCATAAACGTGGATTCACCTTTGGAGAGATTGTCAGAGGCACCCACTCGAGTAAAAACTTTGTCAATAATCCCAATCCGAGCGAAAGAAGAAGGAACAAAACTTCCCATCTGCGCCATCAGGACAATCAGCGCGGTCTGCCGAAGTAAAGCCGATTTACCTGCCATATTTGGGCCTGTAATGATCATGATTTGCTGACTGTCATGATCAAGGTAAATGTCATTCGGGACGTAATTTTCCCCAGGAGGAAGTTGCTTCTCGATTACAGGATGACGCCCATCTTTGATTTCAAGCGTTTCGGTATCAGAAATTTTTGGTCGAGAATATCCATTTGCCAAAGCAACCTGGGCAAATGATAAAAGAGAATCCAAAGTCCCCAAAACTCTCGCATTTTGTTGAATTTGTGTGACGAATTGTGCCGCTTCCTGTACCAAAGCAACAAAATAGCGCTGCTCAATTCCTTGCATTCGATCCTCGGCATGCAGGATTTTTTCCTCATATTCTTTGAGTTCAGGCGTAATGTATCGCTCAGCATTGACTAAGGTCTGTTTGCGAATCCATTCTTGTGGCACTTTGTCCCGATGGGAATGAGTCACCTCCAAATAATAACCAAAAACCTTGTTGTAGCTGATTTTGAGGGATGAAATGCCGGTGTTTTTAACTTCCCGCTGCTGAATTTGTACCAAAAAGTCCTTTCCGGTATTTGCCAAACCTCGGTATTCGTCCAATTCCGGATCTACACCATCCTTGATTACTCCTCCTTGATGGACCAGCATTGGCGCATCTTCCTTGAGTTCACGTTCGATTTTTTCCAATAAAAACTCACAAGGGTGAATCTGATCTGAAAGACGCTTTAGCGTAGGGTTTTTCTGCACTTTCAGCATTTCCTTGATCGGAAGTGTAGACTTCAGCGCTCGCTTGATTTGGTTCATTTCCCTCGGATTTGCCCGTCCAACGACCACTTTTGAAATCAATCGCTCCAAGTCACCGATAAGTCTGAGTGGGGCAAGCATTTCTTCAATTAGGGATGAATTTTGGTAGAAAAAATCAACCACATTTAAGCGCTCCTCAATGGGTTGCTTTTCCTTAAGCGGTAGGACCATCCACTTTTTCATCATCCTTGAACCCATCGGCGTCACGGTCTGATCAAGAATCTGAATCAATGGAACGCCGCCCTCATGCTGTGGAAAAACCAGCTCCAGATTACGGATGGTGAATTTGTCCAACCAGACATATTTCTCTTCGGCAATTCGTGAAATTGATGAAATATGCTGGACCTCCCGATGCTCAGTTTCTTCGAGATAGTACAGAATACCACCTGCTGCTACAATTCCGGAATCAAGTTCTTCGATCCCAAAACCTTTCAAATTGGCTGTGCCAAAGTGCGTTTTTAACTTTTCGTAAGTGAAGTCGTATTGAAAGACCCAATCCTCACAGTAGAAAGTGATGTATTCGTTTTTGATGATTTCAGCGGCAGTTTTTTTGGCAGCTTTTGAAAAAATAATCTCCGAAGGCGCAAAACTTTGCAGCAGCTTTTCCAAGTAAGAAGAATTGCCCTGCGCGCACATAAACTCGCCCGTGGAGACATCAAGGAAGGCAATTCCATGGATATCCTTCCCAAAATGAATGGAGGCGAGGTAGTTATTTTTTCGGGTGTCTAGGACCTGATCGTTGTAGGACAATCCAGGTGTCACAAGTTCGGTAACGCCCCGTTTGACGATTCCTTTGACCGATTTTGGATCTTCCAACTGATCGCAGATTGCGACCCGATTCCCGGCACGGACGAGCTTCGGAAGATAGTTGTCCAATGAATGATGTGGAAATCCCGCCAACTCAATGTGAGATGCTGCTCCATTGGCCCGCTTGGTTAAGACGATGTCCAAAATCTTACTCGCTACGACCGCATCTTCTCCAAATGTCTCATAGAAATCCCCAACCCGAAAGAGCAACAATGCTCCGGGATGCTTGGCCTTGATGGCGTTGTATTGCTTCATCAAGGGAGTTTCTTGTCCGTCTTTGGATTTGCTCATGGGGATAAAAAAGGAATTGTAGTACTTTTGGTTTGGTAAGAAAAGCTGAAAATAGCCGATTAGGCAAGGAGATCAAAAAAGATGAAGAAATTAAGCATGGAGGAATTGGATCGGCTATCGATTCAGGAATTTAAGCAAACCGAAAAGTCTCCTATCGTTTTGGTTTTGGATAATGTACGCAGCCTGAATAATGTCGGATCGGCCTTTCGGACCGCAGATGCATTCCGGATCGAGAAGATTTTTCTTTGTGGGATCACTGGTACGCCTCCTCATCGTGACATTCAAAAAACTGCCCTTGGGGCCACTGAATCCGTCGAATGGGAATACTGTCTGAACACGATGGAAGCCATTGAAAAGCTAAAGACCGCTGAATATCAACTTTGTGCATTGGAGCAGGTGGAAAGCTCCATGAAATTGAATGATTTTGCTCCTGAGAAAATGAAAAAATATGCTTTAATCTTTGGAAATGAGGTATTTGGAGTTGAAGAAGAGGTCTTAAAAGCATGCGATCGGGTTCTGGAAATCCCACAACTTGGAACGAAACATTCATTGAATATTTCCGTGTCTTTGGGAATTGCAGTATGGGATCTGATGGTGAAGCTGGAGCAGTTTTAAATAAAAAAAATGATGCATGAGCTAAGAAATACCCATGCACCATTACGTTTTTTTCTATTCTTTGAGAAATCGATATCTAATTCCGAAGGAACCTCGAAAAATATCTCCATCACCTATAAATTGAGCAGCTTCAATATGGAACCCAAAATCCTTTCGCTCAAATGGATAAATGTTTAATCCCACTGGAATAACTAATCCTTCAAAGTTTTGAATTCTCCCGCCAATCCCACCGTAGAAATCAATTCTATCATTTTTATAAAAAATATGATTAATCACCAGCTCCATGGAAACGTTATCAATGAAATTGTCAGTTCCGACTCGGAATTCAGGGAGCCATTTCTCTCCCAACTGCTTATTCACTCCTAAAAAGGGAAGATTACTTTGATGATACGAAACAGTCCACTGAGCAAATGAAGCTGTGGAAATCAAGCCAAAAAAGGCTAAAAGAAGAATTTTTTTCATTTTTAAAGTTAAGTTGGATAAAAGTTAAAAACCGAGTTCACTGAGCTTAACATGCGTTTTAATCAAATTTGAGCTTGCTTTGGCTACAAATTTCCCAGAGTCTTTTCTGATTACGGCTTCCCAATGATTTAGGTTTGATCCGGATCGTATTAGTTTTGCAGTAACCTCTAGTTTTTCTCCGATTTGCGCAGCCGAGAGAAAGTCCACATTCAGATTAATACTGGTCATCAGATATTCCGAACCTGCTACAAAATTTCCAATTCCAATCACATCATCCAGCATCAATGAGGCAATCCCACCATGAAGTATTTTGCCGGGGTTGCACATTTCTGGCCTCACGGTATAAGCAACTTTGATGTGATGAAGGTCAATTTCAAGAAGGATACCTTTTAGCCAATTTCCTGCAGCTGAGGGGGTTTTTTCAAGCTTTTTCCCAATCTGAGTTTTAAAAAAATCCAATCCTGGATTTGTAGTCTTTTCCATATTTAGTTGGTTTGATTCAAAAGCCTAAAATAGTCCTCTACAACTGACTTCACCGCTTCTTTTTCTGTTTCTTTCGACCAAAGTGGTACAGTTTTTCCATCCAAAACCAGCTCAAACTCCGCATTTTCTTGAATTGACGTGCTCAGCTTTTGAAGCATCGAAAAATGCTCGAAGTTATTTCCATTTGAAAAATCAAAAACCTGATTTCCAGTTGCAGTTTGGGCAGAAATTTGAATCGGCCATTCAGCATTTTTCAGCTCAAAATAGATATAGGCATTATCTTTTCCGGAATTCAAGAGAATTACTAGATCCAAGGTAGGTATGGAGTCAGACTGCATTCGCTTGTCATGACGAAAAAGCGTCATTCCTGCATCTCGGCGGATTTCCCGATCGTAGTGAATCGATCTAACATTCAAAAAATAGATTCGATTGGAATCATTCACCTTGAACGTTCGATCCTCCCCTGAATTATTTGCCCGATATCCATTGAAAAAGGAGAGCGCAAAAACCAATCCCAGGGATGAAAAAATGAAGATTTTCAGGATTTTGACAAGCTCTGGAGTGAGGACGGGATCTCTTTTGGTCATTTTTCAAGGCGGAAGACTTCTGTTCCAAAACCCCCAAATAAGGCTGATGGTTTCGTTTAGAAAAACGCTAATCACCTAACATAGGAGCCAGCATTCATGTCAATGGAGGTCCCTGTAGCATGATCAGCCAAGCCAGAACAAAGCAAAGTCACCATGGGAGCGATGTCTTCAGGCAGCGTTAGTTCCTTAAGTGCGATATCTTTTAGCGCAAAATCTTCTCCGTATTCAGCTAGAATGCCATTTGCCATGTCAGTACGAGTGAAGCCTGGAGCGATTAGAAAAGCTTTAATACCAAGCTTTCCATAATGGCGGGCGATAGACCGAGTTAAGCTGACTAATGCGCCTTTAGAAGCGGCATAAGCTAAATAGTCAGTCGTATCCCCACGGAATGCCGCTCTAGAAGAAATCATGACGATTCGGCCATTTTCTTGAACCTTGGCCTGATCGACAAATTCTTTGGTCAAAATCCCCACAGCTGTGGCATTGACCATCATCACTTCATTCCATACTTGAAGCCATTCATCAGTTGGGAGGGAGTCTAAGGCTGGAGTTGAGATGCCGGCATTGTTCACCAATGCGGTCAGGGGACCATATTTTTCTACCAACCGAGGAATAAATCCCACTGCTTCCTCGGGCTTGGATAAATCACAAGATTCGATGTAAGCCGGGTTTTTGAGTTGATTTAAAAGACTTTCAGCCTCAATTTTATTCGAGTTGTAATGGATAATTACCTCAGCACCTGATTCTGAAAGTTGTCTCGCAATAGCTCGACCGATTCCGCGAGAAGCTCCTGTGACTAGAATTCGCTGATTTTTGAGAGAAATATTCATGATTTCAAAGGGAATACTACCACTTTTCGCGCATTACCAAATGCAGAATATGCGCTAGGTGGTGCTGAGAATGCCAAGCATACATTAACGTGACTTCTTCCAATTGCTGACTTCGATTTTTTTCAGGATGAAAATAGGTCTTTTTAAAGTCCTCTGGCTTCATCGAGTCCAATATTACACCCCACTTAAAATGAATCGCATTGATGATGGCCAATGAGGATTCAATGGGTAATGAAGCATCCGATAAATTAGCCCATTCGGCTTCATAATAAGGTTTTATTGTAGGATTTTCCTCCGTCAAAGCCAATTTGAAACGGATAAAAGCAGTCATATGACTATCTGAACAATGATGTACAAGCTGTCTTACTGTCCAGCCACCCGGACGGTAAGGTGTATCCAATTGATTTATTGAGAGTGGACTTACCGCTTTAAATACATTAGCTGGAAATGCCTTAATCTGTTCAACAGCTTCTTTAATGGCTTCCTTTGTCGTTATTTCAGGGACTTTGAACTTTCCGATTGGGTATTTAAGAAATTCTATATCAATATTCATCATATTATTTTATTGGCCTCCTGCGGCGATTGTAACCAAATCTACATGTTTTGCGCCATTGGCCAAAAGGACATTTGCACAAGCGCAAAGGGTAGCACCGGTCGTAATAACATCATCCACTAACAAAATTCGCAATCCCGAAATATTCTCTCCATGTCTGAGTTCAAAAACCTCATCCACATTTTCCAGTCGCTCTAATCTAGATTTTTTCGTCTGGGTTTCTGTGAATTTCTTTCGCTCAAGCAAATTGTCCAGTTTCACATCAAGAGGTTTAGCAAGGCCGATGGCAAATTTCTCACTTTGATTGAAGCCTCTTCTTTTGTGTTTCATCGGATGTAATGGAACAGGAACAATCACATCCCATTCACCCAAATAGCCACTTTGAGACAATAATAACCCGTACAATCTCCCCATTTCCTCACCTATTTCAGGCTTATTTTTGTATTTCAGCTGATGAAGCAGTTTTTGGCTTTTTCCCTTTTTAGAAAATCTTAAATAAGCCATCACTCGATTAACTTGTGTCAAACCACGAATTTTTGATGTTAGCTCATTGTCAAAGGGCCTTAAATGGAAATTAGCTACTGGTAAGCTTCCCTGACAAATTGTACAGAGGCAGGGTTCAAAATCAAACAGAGACTTACCGCACTGAGGACAATTTCTGGGGAAAATGAGATCCAAAAAATCTTTCCAAAAATCAAAACGCATAGCTAAAAAGTTCTGTTGTTACTTCATGAGGTGTAATATGCTGTATATTTACCCTTTGGACTTATATTAATCCTTAAGTTAATGAATCTTATAGAAGAATTCAACGCCTATCGCGCCAAGATGAATGATAAAATCCTGGGCGAGGACAACAAAGTGATCAAGCGTTTTTTCAACCTGGACACCAACACTTATGCTGCTGGTGAATTGGATGTGAAAACCAAGGAAATGATCGGACTAGCATGCTCTATCGTCTTGAGATGTGACGATTGCATCAAGTATCATTTGGGCAAAAGCCATGAAGCAGGATTGAAAAAGGAAGAAATTTTTGAGGTTTTTTCCATTGCCTTGGTAATTGGCGGATCGATCGTTATCCCACATCTAAGAAGAGGTGTAGAATACTGGGAAGAACTTACTAATCAATAACTTAGCTATGTTTAAAAGAGATTTGGATCTTGAAAAACGATGGTCTAAACTATTGGATGGACTGAAAGATACGATTGGAAAAAAACCAAACGATCTGAATGGCGTACTGTTTTTGATAGGTGTCCAAGAATTAGGAAAAGGAACAAAAACCTTCTCCAAAGAACAAAAACAGGATTTGATGCATATTGCTGTTTGTAAGGTTCTAAGTTATGCTGGATTTTATGAATTGGAGCATGTGGATCAAGAAGGTTGGCCGCATTGGAAGTTGATAAAAGAACTACCACACTTTGACTTGCTAGAACAGGAGAAACTACTCAAGATTCAAGTGATGGAATATTTTGAAAAAGAATACCAAATCGAAATATGAAATCAAGCATGACAATTTCGTTACACAGTGAAATGGTTATCAACTATGCGAGATTCTCCCGATCCACCGCGGCGGACGGGAAAGGCTATCTGACCTTAAAATATAAATTATAACAAATGAAACTAATCTCTTACAACGTCAATGGAATCCGATCAGCAATGACCAAGGGTTTTGTCGATTGGCTTAAGTTAGAAAACCCAGATATCATTGGTTTACAGGAGATTAAGGCTCAGGAACATGACATTGATCCTAGCATTTTTCAAGATTTGGGATACAATTTATATTGGTATTCTGCTGTTAAAAAAGGATACAGTGGAGTAGCAATTTTCTCTAAAATCAAACCCAAATCGATCAAGTATGGGATGGGGCTTAATAAGTATGATGACGAAGGAAGAATGATTCAGGCAAATTTTGATGGATTTTCATTCATTTCATCTTATTTCCCTTCAGGAACAACCGGTGATTTACGTCAACAATTCAAATATGAATTTCTTGATGATGTCTTTGGTTATGTTCAGGATTTAAAGCGAGAGTATACCAATTTAATATTAAGTGGGGATTACAACATATGTCATAAACCCATTGACATTCACAATCCAATATCAAATAAGAATTCTTCAGGTTTTCTACCTGAAGAACGAGCTTGGATGGATAAGTTTACTGAAAACGGATTTATCGACACATTCCGCTATTTCAATTCTCAACCCCATCAATATTCCTGGTGGAGTTTTAGAGCAAATGCCAGAGCAAAGAATCTAGGTTGGCGAATAGATTACCACATGGCCACCAAAGAAATGCAAAACAGACTAAAAAGTGCTGTAATTTTGCCTGAAGTAAGACATTCGGATCATTGTCCGATTGTCTTAGAAATAGAGTAAGAAAAAATCGAAAAGACCTGAATTATAGAATATTTCCAAGATGAAATCGAGCATTACGAGAACTTCAAACTCAAGAATGATTATTTCCAATGCGAGATTCCATGTGACCAATATATATTAATAAAAAACACATGAAGTCTATTAAAATTTCAATCCCTTCTCTGATCGAGAATATTAAAATCATCGAAAGTTTTATTGATAACGCAAAAGACAATTTCGAGATCAACGATGACATCTATGGAAATATCATGATCTCTGTCACTGAATGCATCAGTAATGCAATCATTCATGGAAATCAAAGTGACAAAAACAAACTGGTTCATTTGGAATTGAACATGGAAGGAGATCAATTGAATTTCATCATTGAAGACGAAGGAGAGGGTTTTAATTTACAAGAATTGCAAGATCCCACTGCTCCTGAAAATATTCAGAAACCTGGAGGAAGAGGGATTTTCTTAATTAGACACTTGAGTGATGAGGTTAAATTTGAAGAAGGTGGGAAAAAGACGATTCTTTCCTTTTATATAGACTGACATGGCAATTCATTTTTTTTCAGAAGAAATCAAATTTGATCTTCCTCAAAAACTGAAAAGGAAAAATTGGCTAAAGAAAATTGCTGAATCAGAGAATTTCCAAGTTGGCGAGTTGAATTACATTTTCTGCTCTGATGAATACTTATATCAAATAAATGTCGATTATCTAGACCATCACACTTATACTGATATCATCACCTTTGACAATTCTGAAGAAGATCTAAAAATAGAAGGCGATATATTCATTAGTATAGATCGAGTAAAAGAAAATGCTTCAAGGCATCAGCAAATTGAAGAAGCAGAATTAAGCCGAGTAATCAGTCATGGTTTATTTCACCTCATGGGATATAAAGACAAGTCCAAAGAACAATCGGAAGTGATGCGCTCAAAAGAGGAATCCGCCATAAATTTATACCATAACATTTAACTGTTCCACGTGAAACAACCTTTGGTAAGGATCAAAAATCCGCCAAGTGTTTCACGTGAAACATCAAATAAATTATCATGTTTCCATTATATGATGTCATAGTAGTAGGGGCAGGACACGCTGGTTGCGAAGCGGCACATGCGGCAGCTTCCATGGGTTCAAAAGTCCTCCTTTGTACTATGAACATGAATACCATCGCTCAAATGTCATGTAATCCC
The DNA here is from genome assembly GCA_964441195.1 of uncultured Limnohabitans sp. Classification (GTDB taxonomy): domain Bacteria; phylum Bacteroidota; class Bacteroidia; order Cytophagales; family Cyclobacteriaceae; genus Algoriphagus. Next base: position 2,799 of record CAYTXN010000056.1, on the reverse strand, counting down.
GCTATGGGAGGCGTGGCAAAAGGGCAAATCGTGCGTGAAATTGATGCGCTAGGAGGGATGTCGGGGATTATTTCTGACAAATCTATGATTCAGTTTAGAATGCTAAACCGGTCGAAAGGGCCAGCTATGTGGTCTCCTCGTTCACAAAATGATAGAATGCGTTTTGCGGAAGAATGGAGACTTGCTCTTGAAAACACTCCAAATGTTGATTTTTGGCAGGAAATGATCTCTGGACTTTTAGTAAAAGATGGAAAAGTAGTGGGAGTGAAGACAGCTATCGGAATAGAAATTCCTTCAAAATCTGTTGTCCTTACGAATGGTACATTTCTAAATGGAATCATTCACATTGGTGAAAAGCAATTCGGGGGTGGAAGAACTGGTGAGTCAGCAGCAAAAGGAATCACTGAACAACTTGTACAATTAGGTTTCGAAGCCGGAAGAATGAAGACAGGAACACCACCTCGGGTGGACGGAAGAAGTCTTGATTACTCAAAAATGGAAGAGCAATTTGGGGATGAAAACCCTGAAAAATTCTCCTATTTGGATTCAACCCAACCTTTAACAACACAAAAATCCTGTTGGATCACTTATACAAATAAAGAAGTCCATCAATCTCTCGAAACAGGTTTTGACCGATCACCCATGTTCAATGGAAGAATTCAAGGTCTTGGTCCTCGATATTGTCCGAGTATTGAAGATAAAATTAACCGATTTGCTGAAAGGGAAAGGCATCAGATATTTGTCGAGCCTGAAGGCTGGAATACTGTAGAAATCTATGTAAACGGCTTTTCAACGTCTTTGCCTGAAGTTGTCCAATACAAAGCGCTACGTTTGATTCCGGGATTTGAAAATGCTAAAATGTTTCGTCCAGGATATGCGATTGAATACGACTTTTTCCCTCCTACACAGCTAAACTCGACATTAGAGACCAAACTATTGAAGAATCTATATTTTGCTGGACAAATCAACGGTACTACCGGATATGAGGAGGCAGCATCTCAGGGATTGGTTGCTGGAATTAATGCTAGTCTTAAAGTTCAGGAAAAAGATCCATTCATATTAAAAAGATCCGAAGCATATATTGGAGTCCTGGTAGACGATCTTATAAATAAAGGGACTGAAGAGCCATACAGGATGTTTACTTCACGAGCAGAGTTTAGATTACTTCTTCGTCAGGACAATGCAGATTTAAGGTTAACTCAGCTTGGCTTTAACATTGGACTTGCATCAGCGGAAAGATTAGAAAAAATGTTGGAAAAGAAATCCAACACTGCAAAACTCATCAATGATTTGAAGCAGAAAAAACTAAGCCCAGAAACAATAAATGCAGGTTTGGAGGCAATCGGAACCGCGACAATCCAAGAAAAAATAAGTGCTGAAAAATTACTTAAAAGACCTCAAATTGGAATGAAAGAACTCATTTCCGTAGATGAAGAAGTAAAAACATACCTGAGCAAATATTCGAAGGAAGTGCTGGAGCAAGCAGAAATTCAGATCAAATACGACAGCTATATAGAAAAAGAGCAACAGCTGGTAGAAAAGCTTTCAAATATGGAAAACTACCAGATTCCGCAGCAATTTGATTTCCTTTCTATCACAGCACTTTCTAATGAAGGCAAACAGAAATTAAACAAAATCCGTCCTGAAACACTTGGGCAGGCCTCAAGAATTAGTGGAGTATCGCCAGCGGATTTATCTATCTTGACAGTTTATTTAGGAAGGTAAAATGCTAGAAAGACTTAGTAAATGCCCACTCTGCAAAAGTGGGCGTTTTCTTAATTATGCCGAAATCACAGATCATGCCGTGAGTAAAGAGAGTTTTATCCTTTGCAAATGCTCCGAATGCAACCTCCTGTTTACCAATCCAAGACCAACCCAAGACAAAATTGGTCCCTATTATAATTTTCCAGAGTACTTTTCCCATGAGGACAAAGCCAAAAATCTAACTCAGTGGATTTTCCAGAAAGTTAGAAATTATAACATATCAAAAAAGGTAAGTTTCATACAGGAATTTAGGAAAAAGGGAAAATTATTAGATTATGGTTGTGGCACTGGAGAATTCTTAAAGGCCGCAAAAAAACAGGGTTGGAAAATAGCCGGAGTGGAGCCCAATGAAAAAGCAAGAGACCAGGCTAATCTTAAACTGAAGAATAAAGTCAAAAACTCAATTGAAGAATTGAAGAAAAATTCAACCTATGACGTGATTACCCTATTTCATGTTTTGGAGCACATTCACGACCTTCGAAAAACTAGTAAGAAAATTATAAATCATTTAAATTCAGAAGGTTACATGATAATTGCCGTACCAAATCATGAAAGTTGGGATGGTAAAAAATACGGGAAATTTTGGGCTGGTTGGGATGTTCCAAGGCACTTGTACCACTTCAATACCAATACGATGGAAAGCTTCAAAAATGAATTTGGTCTCGAACTAGTCTTTACTAAACCAATGAAATTTGATAGCTTCTATGTCTCTCTTTTATCAGAAGGATATGTAAATAAGGATACGTCGTTGGTAAAGAGGTATTGGAAAGCAATTCAAACCGGACTTAAATCAAATCGTTTTGCCAAATCACCCGGCGAATACTCAAGTAATATTTTCGTTTTTCAAAAGAAGTGAATAAGACAAAGCTCCTGCTCTACACAATTTCCTTCCTGCTTTTTGCTTCCTGTGCAAAGCAGAGTACTCCAATGGGAGGTCCAAGAGACGAAGATCCACCAATCTTATTGGAGTCAAATCCTGTAACTCAGTCCTTAAATGTAAAGCCTGAGGAGATTGTTTTAACATTCGATGAATAT
>CAYTXN010000055.1:3139-13795 GCA_964441195.1 uncultured Limnohabitans sp. | reverse complement strand
TATACAGAGTTCAGTTTGGCTTGAGGTTTACATTTAAGTAAAATTCTTTTGGCATAAATAATAAAGCGCCCCAATTTTTGGGGCGCTTTTTTTCATTGTACGTCCTGGAAATTTTGGAGTACTTACTCAGGATTTGCTATTTCTGGTGCCCAGAAGTCAAGGTTTTTTGGATAATTTTCACAACGGATCATTCTGGAATTCATTTTCAATCTGATATTATCTCAAAAGGTGACAATGGCATCCCCTTTTTTTTCCTTTGATAGTGGAGATTTGCCTTCAGTATCTTTTATATGTGTATGCTCGTAATATGCTTTATTTTTGATGTTTGGTAAACTTTTATCCTTTTTGTCAGTCTAAGGTCTTATGTTGTATTACAAGGAATTTGTACATCCTCAGAGTACCGAATGGGTGGTCTTCATCCATGGCGCAGGGGGATCTTCTGCCGTTTGGTACAAGCAGCTGAAGGATTTCAAAAAAGAGTTTAACCTGTTGTTGATTGATTTGCGAGGGCATGGCAAGTCTGCCGATCTTCCACAGGCTGTGTGGAACGATGAATATACTTTCAAAGCCGTCACCGGCGACATCATTGAAGTATTGGACCATCTCAACACCCCTCCAGCCCATTTTATGGGTGTATCATTGGGGACCATTTTGGCGAGGCAACTTGCCGAGCTGGAGCCTCAGCGAGTCAAATCATTGGTGATGGCGGGAGCAATAACGAGGCTAAATGTTCAAAGTAGAATTTTGGTGTTTCTTGGTAACACCTTCAAAAGAGTGATTCCCTACATGTGGCTTTATCGCTTGTTTGCTTTCATTATTATGCCGCGTAAGCAACATGAGGAATCTCGAAATCTATTCGTTCGAGAGGCTCAAAAGCTTTGTCAAAAAGAGTTTATTCGTTGGTTTAAGTTAACCAGCGATATCAATCCTTTATTGAAATTCTTCAAAGAAAAAGATCTTGGAATCCCTACCCTGTATGTAATGGGAGATCAGGATGTGATGTTTTTGGAACCAGTAAAAAATCTTGTGAAGGAACATAAAAATTCCATCCTAAAAATTCTTGAAAGCTGCGGTCATGTCGTCAATGTGGAACAACCTGACCAATTCAATGACCTTTCAATGGCTTTTATCAAAAACCAACAGTAAACTGACCTATTGCCTTAAATGAAAAAACAAACCAAAATCGCTCTGATCATCGGGATTATCGTAATCATTGCTATTGCTTTTTTTTATCCTAAACTAAGTAATCAGGGAGGAAATACACAGAATGCTTCCGCATCAGGTGGAGGTGCCGGGGGTGCTGATCAAGACCTCCCCGTAAGTGTAGTTAAACTTCAAAAAGAAACGCTGCGTAACCAACTTCAGGTATCCGGGACGATCCTTCCTAATGAATCTGTAAATCTCAGGTCTGAAATCTCAGGCTTGGTCACTCGAATCGCTTTTAAAGAGGGGCAGTTTGTAACCAAAGGAACTCCACTTATTTATCTGAACGATGATGAACTTCAGGCTCAATATCAGCGTCTTCAGTATACGCAGAAATTGTTTGAAACTCAGGAAAATCGGCAAAAGCAACTCTTAGCTCGCGAGGCGATTAGCCAAGAGGAATACGATATTGCTTTGAATCAGTTCAATACGGCGCTTTCTGATATTACGCTGGTAGAAGCACAGCTTTCCAAGACTGTGATCAGAGCGCCATTCAGCGGAATTTTAGGTCTAAGACTTGTATCTGAAGGATCAGTGATTAGCACGGCGGATATGTTGGTTAGTCTTGTGAATATCGACCCGATCAAAATTGAATTTTCCATACCGGAGCGTTATGCTAATCAGGTAACTGTCGGTTCACCGGTCTATTTTACCAATGAAGGATCTACTCAAGAAATAGAAGGTACTGTGTATGCATTTGAGCCTCAGGTGGACTTGGCTACTCGTACTTTGAAACTTCGGGCCCAAAGCCCAAATAAAGACAGACGATTCCTTCCTGGGATGTTTGTCAAAATTCGATTTATTCTTGAAGTCACAGAAGACGCTTTATTGGTTCCCGCGGAATCAGTAATCCCGGAATTATCGGGATATAAGGTATTTATTGTTGGTGCTGACGGAAATGCGGAACAACGAACAGTAGAAATTGGAACTCGGACGGATACCCAAGTTCAGGTCCTCTCTGGGCTTGACGAAGGCGATCTGGTACTCACCACTGGTGTAATGCAAGTAAGGCAGGGAATGCCTCTTCAACCCACTCAAATTAATTAAGCATGGCTAGCTTATCCCAAATCAGTATTAATCGGCCAGTATTGGCCATTGTGATGTCCCTCGTCATCCTTCTTTTTGGAAGTATTGGGATTTCATTATTAGGTGTCCGAGAGTATCCTAGTGTTGATCCTCCGGTGATTAACGTAAGTACTTCCTATGTCGGAGCAAATGCCGATGTCATCGAGGCACAGATCACTGAGCCATTAGAAGAGCAGATCAACGGAATTCAAGGTATCAAATCCCTGACTTCAACCAGTGCCGATGGACGAAGCAACATCACTGTGGAGTTTGAAGTGGGCGGAGATTTGGAAGCAGCAGCAAACGATGTTCGGGATAAGGTGTCCGCAGCACAGCGAAACTTGCCTCCTGATGCAGAACCTCCTGTGGTATCCAAGGCCGATGCTGATTCTCAGCCAATTGTAGGTGTAAATGTCAAAAGTGAAAACCGAAGTCTTTTGGAGCTTTCTGATATTGCGTCTAATGTTTTCAAAGAAAGATTACAGACTATTCCTGGTGTCAGCAGAATTCAGATTTGGGGAGAAAAGGAATATTCGATCCGCCTACGGATGGACCCACTCAAAATGGCGTCTTACGGAATCACTCCGTTGGATGTATTGAGCAAAGTACAAAGTGAAAACGTAGAACTTCCATCCGGTAGGATAGAAGGTCAGAGTATAGAGCTTTCTGTCCGAACTAAAAGTAGACTGAGCTCCCCTCAGGAGTTTAATAACTTAATCATCAAAGAGGATCAGAGCAATATTGTTCGGTTCCAAGATATAGGTAGTGCTGAACTATCAGCGTTAAACGAAAAGACGGTTCTAAAACGTGATGGCGTTCCTATGGTAGCCGTGGTCTTGGTCCCGCTGCCGGGATCAAACAACATTGAAATCGCAGACGAATTTTATCGCAGACTGGAGTTTATCAAAAAGGATTTGCCAGCAGATGTTGGAGTGGAAATAGGCTTTGATTCGACCAAATACATCCGAAGTTCGATTGCAGAGGTTCAGGAGACGATTATCACAGCATTCATTCTGGTAGTAGCAATTATTTTCCTTTTCCTCAGAGACTGGAGGACTACTTTCATTCCGGTACTCACGATTCCGATTTCCTTGATTGGGGTGTTTTTTATCATGTACATCATGGATTTTTCCATCAATGTGCTGACTCTACTGGGAATTGTCTTGTCCATTGGACTAGTAGTCGATGATGCCATCGTTGTTTTGGAGAACATATACACCAGAATAGAAAAAGGGGAAAATCCGCTCAAGGCGGCAGAAAAAGGAGCAGAAGAAATTTTCTTTGCAGTAATCGCAACCACAGTTGCCTTAGCAGCGGTATTTCTACCAGTAATTTTCCTTACAGGTACTACGGGTAGGCTTTTCCGCGAATTCGGTATCGTGGTAGCAGGGGCAGTGATCATTTCTTCCTTTGTGGCTTTGACTATGACACCTATGCTAAGTGCCAAATTGCTCAAGCGTCGGGAAAAACATAATGCGTTTTATAATTTCACAGAGCCGTTTTTTGTGTGGCTAAATGACCTTTATGATGCGGCATTGGTCAGGTTCATGAAGATTCGCTGGGTCGCATTTCCTGTTATCTTGTTGATGATTGGGGGTATCTATTGGTTGGTTTTAATGATTCCAACAGAATTGGTACCAACCGAAGACCGATCGGAACTACGGATCAATATGTCCGGTCCTGAGGGAGCCACATTTAGCTACATGGGCAATATTGTGGATAAATTGACAAATCAGTTTATGGAAGAAATTCCGGAGGAAGAACGTTTGGCTGTGATTAGTGTCACCTCCCCGGGATTCGGTACGGCCAATACGAACTCAGCATTTATCCGGCTGTTTTTGACGGATGCACAACAAAGAACTCGCTCACAACAGCAAATCTTCAATAGTGTCAATGCCACCTTGAAAAATGAAACTGCTGTAAGGGGTTTTGCGCAGCAACCGGTATCCATTGGTGATAGAAGAGGTGGACTTCCGGTTCAGTATGTGATTCAAGCGCCTACTATTGAGAAATTGAAAGAGGTAATCCCGCGATTTATGGAAGAAGTGGGGAAAAGTCCATCCTTTATTTTTTCGGATATCAACCTGAAGTTTACCAAGCCTGAATTGGAAATAGAAATCGATCGAGAAAGAGCCAGAAACCTTGGCGTATCGGTTCAAGAGATAGCAAGAACCCTTCAATTGTCATATTCAGGACAACGATTTGCCTATTTCATCCGAGATGGAAAACAATATCAGGTAATCGGAGAAATGCGACTGCAGGATAGAAATGAACCAGTCAATCTTCGAATGCTCTATGTCAGAGGCGAAAACAATCAGTTGGTCCAATTGGACAACTTAGTAAAGGTGCTGGAAAAAAGTACGCCTCCTCAGCTTTATCGATTCAATCGTTTTGTGAGTGCAACGGTATCGGCTAACCTCGCAGAAGGATTGACCATAGGAACTGGTTTGGATGAAATGGATCGTATAGCAGCTGAGGTTTTGGATGAATCTTTCTCTACGGATGTTTCAGGTCCATCTAAGGAATTCCGCGAGAGCTCAAACAGTTTATTGTTCGCTTTCGTTTTCGCACTCATTCTGATTTATTTAGTTCTTTCGGCGCAGTTTGAAAGCTTCTTAGATCCATTGACGATCATGTTCACGGTTCCACTTGCTATTTTTGGGGCTTTACTCACACTCTGGGCATTTGATTTTACCCTCAATATTTTCAGCCAAATTGGGATTATCATGTTGATCGGCTTGGTGACGAAGAATGGTATTTTGATCGTAGAATTTGCCAATCAGCGAAAGGCGCAGGGCATGGACGTTCATGAAGCAATTTATGGAGCGGCAGTGGCTCGATTCCGTCCTATCTTGATGACAAGTTTATCTACTATTTTGGGGATTTTGCCCATCGCCTTGGCTTTGGGTGCAGGGGCAGAAAGCCGCGTACCTATGGGAGCTGCGGTTATCGGTGGATTGGCTTTTGCCACGATTTTGACCTTGTTTATTATACCGGCCATTTACACTTATCTCACCTCTAAAAAAGGAAGACTAGCCAGAATTTAATGAAGAAATTAGCGATTTTGCTCATTTTGAGCTTTAGTATATCGAGTTTAAAAGCACAGACTCAAGAGTTATTGGATCTTGAAAAAGCCATTGAGATTGGTTTGGAAAAAAATCTACAAGTCAAAATCGGGGTTGAGAATATAGCCCTAAGAGATCTGGATAAGAAAATTGGGGTAGGAACATTCTTTATGCCAGTCATAGATGCCAATTACCTGAGGTCTTTCTCCACGGAAGATGTTGTGCAGACTTTTGTCAGTGATCCCGAAAATCCTCGTGAGATTGATGATGCCAAATCCAGAAATAAATCTTACAGCTTTGTAGGAATTTATGGGTTTAGACCAGAAAGTATTGTCACCATGAAGCGCTTGGGTGTTTTATCAGAAATCAGTGAATTGGATTCAAAGGTGATTGTGGAAAATACTGTTGCAGGAATTTCTACAGCCTACTATCTCTTGATTCTTGAGCTGCAGCGATACCAAGTTTTGAAAGAGACGCTTGGATTAAGCAAGGCAAGATTGAATATAGCCCAGGCTCAATATGAATTGGGTGGAGCTGGAAAAAGGGATTTCCTCACCGCTCAGGTAGATTATAATGCGGACTCTAGTTTATTGATTACTCAGGAGCAGATCATTCAAAATGCAAGGGTAAATCTAAATGAATTGATGGCAATTGATCCGGATATCGAATATTTCATACAGGATTCTACCATCACTATAGGGGATCGACTTTCTTTGGAATCCTTGACCGAAAACGCCTTTCTTGAAAACAAGCTTTTATTAGTCAATCAAAGGCTTAATAACGATGCCTATTTGCAAATAAAGGAATTACGGGCCTCAAGGCTTCCTGTTATTAATCTCAATTCCAATTTTACCAATTCAGTTTTTAATTCTGATGCTGGTTTCCTTATTCAAAATGAAAGGCAAGGATTGAATTATGGAGGAAACATCGCCTTCAACCTTTTCAGCGGGTTGACTTTAAACCGAAGAATTCAGAGTGCAAAAGTCAACAAACGTATCCAGGACTATTCCTTGGATCAGTATGAAATCCAGCTGAAGTCAGATATTCAAAGAGCCTATAATATCTACACCAAGAATCTCCAATTGTTAAAAATTGAAGAGGTCAATTATCAAGTAGCCAAAGAGAACTCTGAAATCGCCCTCGAGCGATTCAGGTTGGGTATCGCTTCCTATCTGGAGTTTAGGGATGCTCAGGTAAATTTGCTGACCGCTGAAAACCGATTGATTACCGCAGTTTTCAACATCAAAGAGCAAGAAATTGAGCTAATGCGATTAAGTGGAAAAATCTTCTTTGAAAACAGTAGCCAAGATTTTTCTATAAATCCTTGATCATTAAGATCTTTTAAAAACGGGACATTTGTTGTCCCGTTTTTTATTTGCTTTTTTTAACAATTGCTTCATTTTTATTTTGGCATAGCCTTTGCCAAGTAGGCGATTGAACTATCAGGGGTTTCCCCCTTAGAATGAAAAAACTAATTCTATATACAGTCTCCACTTTAGTGTTGCTCTTTACGGGAGTGCAATGTACTTTTTTGGGAGATCGGATGGAAAAGGTGATGCAGGAGCCTTATATTTTTGATTTGCGAGCTATTCAGGCTAGAGGGACGCTTCGTGCTGCTGTGGACAATAATTCTACCTCCTATTATATCTACCGGGGTAGAAGGATGGGCTATGAATTTGAGCTTTTGAGAGACTTGGGCAAAAGTCTCGGGGTTCAATTGGAGTTGGTCGTTTTGGATGATATTGATGAAGCTTTTGAGTATCTGGAATCAGGGAAAGTGGATGTCATTGCCATGAACCTCGAAAATACTAAAGATCGAAGAAACCGAGCAGCTTTTACCCATTATCTCGGCACCATGAGTTCTGTAGTCGTAGGACGAAAGCCATCTGAAAAACCTGTAACCTGGCAGGAAATAGGGTCGGATACAATTTTTATCAGAAAAGGCACTGTTTATCCTACTCAACTCAGCGCAATAAAGGATTCTCTGAATTTAAGTTTTGTCATTCAGGAGACAGTTGACCATGAAGAAAATCTCATTGATCAGATTGCTGAAAAAAAAATAAACTGGACAGTAGCGGATCGAAACATTGCCAAAGCTAACCAAACCTATTATCCAGGATTAGACGTCACATTGAAAGTTTCTGAAAATGGGACTGTGGCTTGGGCAGTTCGAAAAAATGCCCCCCTTCTTTTGGAAGAAATTAATTCTTGGCTGGCCGAGAAAAAGAAACGTTTCGTTCCTGAATTATACGCTAAGTATTTCCTGAGTCCTCGCAATAGTTTTTACAGAGCAAACAGTCCATTCTCCTCCTTGGCCGGAAATCGAATTTCAGTTTTTGACGAAATGCTCCAAGAAAGTTCAAGTGAAATAGGCTGGGATTGGCGTCTATTAGCGGCTTTGGTCTACAAAGAATCGGGATTTGATACGACGGCATTGTCCTATGCAGGAGCTGAGGGTCTACTCCAATTAATGCCGGTTACTTTGGCAAGATTTGGAGTTACAGACCCTAGTGATCCTTTTCAATCCCTCCAAGGTGGAGTAAAATATCTCCAATACTTAGATAAATTTTGGAGAGCTCGGGTCCCGGATACGAATGAACGAATTCGATTTATCCTCGCATCTTATAATATCGGACAAGGTCACGTGGAGGATGCTTGGAGGCTAACCATGAAATATGGAAAAAACACTCAAAGCTGGGAGGACGTTTCGTACTTTCTCAATCTAAAAAGTGATCCCGAATTTTATCGGGATCCCATGGTCAAAAGTGGTTTTGCAAAAGGACACATCGCTGTGAACTATGTACGGGACATTCTAAATCTCTTCGAGTCCTACAAAGATTTGGTAGAGCCTTAATTTTCCTCGTGAAGCTCAAACATGGCTTCGATCTCCACAGGAATGTTATCCGGCAAAGAGCCCATTCCCACTGCGGATCGTACACCAATTCCATGCTCTTCTCCCCACACACTTGCAAAGAGTTCGCTGCAACCGTTGATTACAAAAGGGTGTCGCTCGAAGTTTGGACCGCAATTCACCATTCCCAAGACTTTGATCACCCGCTTCACTTTATTTAGTGACCCAATATTCGCTTTGATGGTTGCCAACATGGCGAGACCAACTTGCCGAGCAGCTAGTTTCCCCTGGTCAATATCCAAATCAGTTCCTACTCTTCCGATGATCAGTGTACCGTCAGGTTTTACCGTTCCGTGGCCTGACAAATAGAGGTATTTGCCGTCGATGAGGCATGGCTTGTATACACCAAGAGGCTTGGGTGCAGGGGGGAGCGTCAGCCCGAGTTTTGCAAAGTTTATTTCTGGGGTTTCCATACGATTAGTTTTAGAATTGAAATTAGACAAAAAGATCTAAAATCAGGACGCCGAATAATCCTACGACAGCGACGATGGTCTCCATCAGCGACCAGGATTTGATAGTGTCTTTGATACTCACGTTAAAATATTCCTTGAACATCCAGAATCCACCATCATTAAAGTGCGAAAACATCAAACTTCCAGCTCCGATGGATAGGACCAGCAAGTTGGGATCAACATTCATCGTGGTCACCAATGGCGCAATGATACCGGCTGTTGTCAGGCCTGCCACAGTCGCTGATCCCACACAGACTCGAATGACAGCGGTAATTAACCAGGCTAAAATTAGTGGATGCATTTCCCAGGTTTTCAAACTTTCTGCGATCGTTAGGCTGACACCTGTATCAGTGAAGATTTGCTTGAGCGCACCGGCACCCGCAACAATCAAGAGAATCATGGAGACATCCTTGGTAGCGACGGTATAAATATCCATGAGCCTTACCATACTTGTTTTCCTGCGAAGTCCCAGCGAATATGTCGCATAAAGCAGGGAAACCAACATCACAATACCAGGGTCGGCTATAAAATTCACAATTGGGCTGGAAGGATCTTCTTTGGAAATATTCAGACTCAAGGCGGTAGTTCCGATCAAGAGGATCACAGGAAGCAAAGCGGTGAAAATGCTGTTTCCGATTCCAGGAAGCTCATGTTCTGGCTTTGGTTCTGCTTGGAAAGTTTTAAGCGGTTCGGATTTGATGTTCTTAAGAAAAGGTGCAAATAGAGGCCCTGCGATTATGATTGTAGGAATGGCAATGATAAAACCATAGAATAGTGTTAGTCCCATATTCGCCCCAAACTGGGCAACCAACGCTGCGGGAGATGGATGTGGAGGCAAAAAGCCGTGAGTCACAGAAAGCGCTGCCAACAATGGAATTCCCACATAAACCGCCGGTAGTTTGTATTGATATGAAACGGTAAAAGCCAAAGGTACGAGCAGGACGAAACCCACATTATAAAACAGTGGAATGCCAACGATCAATCCGGTTACTGCCATGGCCCAAGTCATATGCTTTGCTCCAAAGATTTTCATCAGGAATCCTGCAATTCGCTGTGCGGCGCCACTTTCTGCCACTAGTTTGCCAAGCATGGCGCCGGTAATGATGACGATCACCAAATCTCCGAGCATGGCTCCCATTCCTTTTTGGACGGATTTGGCGACTTGATCCGCTGGAAGGCCGAGCATCAAGCCTCCGGCGATAGATGCAATCAGAAATGCGAGAAATGGGTTGAGCTTGGCCCATACGATCAATAGCACCAGGATCGCAATACTGAGCAATACAAAAACAAAGGTCATAGGTTGGGGTTTGCGGGGTAAGATAGGAAAAACAGGGAAAAGTGCCTTTTCACTTAGAATAAAAGTGTGTTGAGTTGCCTCAAAAGAATAATTCTAAATCATATGACGCTAAGTTGCCTTGCTTCTCCGGAAGCCGGGAATGAAAATCATCGCTTGATTAACCTACCTGCTACTTCGTGCTGTTCTGAAATCACCCTTACCAAATACAAGCCCGGTGAAAGATTGGAGACTATTTCAGAAAGGTTGGTTTCTACAAACCGGGAACGAATCATTGTTTTGCCCTGCGAATCTTGGAGGGTTAGCTCAGCCTTTGAAGGATCTATGAAATCTGGAAGAATGACCTGGAGATCTCCAGAAACATAAGGATTTGGGAAAATCAAAAGTTGGTTCTCGGCTAAATTTTCTCTTTTATATGCAGCCTTGGCCACTTTACTCCAAGACCATCTTCCTGAGAAATCTACTTGTCTGATACGATAGAAATACTCCTTAAATTTCTCCACTTTGGCATCAAGGTATTGGTATTCTCTTGATTGGTCTGTATCTCCAAAAGAATTGACCGCCCCAACTTTTTCCCATTCCTCTTTCATCGGATTCGAACTTCTATAAACCTCAAAAAGCATATTATTCTCTTCCTTGGCCACCTTCCAAGTAATTAGATTTCCC
>CAYTXN010000055.1:0-3039 GCA_964441195.1 uncultured Limnohabitans sp. | reverse complement strand
CTTGGCGTTAGATCGGAAAACTGGAAGTAGCTGAAAAGGCGGTACAAAATTTCTATGCCATCGTAGTCGAAAAAACCGGAATTGTATTCTGCGCCTTTATACTCAGTGAAATTGATGGAAAGATTTCCGCCTACTGAAGTCCCTAAAAGCTGCACTTTTCGGATTCCGCCATTTTGGGTGTCTTCAAATGGGAAGGTTGAGTTTGTTCCATTCAGGTTTGTAGGTATTCCTAAGTAAGTAAGCTTTCCAATATTTCTCCATGAACCTCCTGTAAAGCTGAGCGAACCGCTTAGTTCTGTGTTAATTAAAAGATAATTCCATCCCAGATCCATACTTCCTTGGGTCATGGTGAGATTACGTTGAACTGTCAGGTCTGCATTTGGGTAAAAATTTCCGCCCGTTTTATTCAAATTTAAGTCTCTCACTACAAGCGGGAAACCCATGATTTCCTGATCCGAACCCCCGAGCAAAGTCAAGCTAGTCCCTGATGCAACGAAATTCCCGGTACCGCTTTTTTCCAAATCTCCGAGTAAGGTTAAAGAAGCGGGTAAGATCAGGTTTTGGGTTCCTTGTAGCTCGACATTTCTAACCGCATTAGGAATGGAGGCGTCGGCATACGAACTGGATAGGAAGGTTTTTGGAGCAGTTCCACCTCGATATATCACTCTGCCATTCAATTGAAAATTGGCAGATTCAATTCGAGGGGTACTACCTTCGAGGATAAGTGTGCCGCCATTTTGGAGGTCGAAGTTTAAGGCGCTAACTGATCCACTGGTGGATCGGTTTAGAATATTTGCATTGCATTCTGAAATGAATGTTGCACCCGATTCAATTATCAAATCGCCAAATGGAATACCATTCCCGTAAATGTTTTCTGTGTTAAAAGAAAGGGTAAAACACACATTTGGCATTACAGAAGTATCCAATTTTTGCAAAATTTGACCAGATCGAACTGTAAATGACAGAGCCTTAAAAGGTGACTCCAAAACAAACTGTTCTCCGGGTTCAGGCTCAAAAATTACTGAAAATCGGCTTTGGGTAGTTTGACCACTCCAACTTGCTTTTTGAATAAGAGTCCTACTTGTACCTTTAAAAGTTATAGTGCTGTTAATTGAATTCCCAATCCAATTTTGACTGGTCCAAGCATTTTCCGGTAAACCTGGTGCAGCACCTGAGAAAGCTTGCAAGCTGCCAAATACATCCAAGTTTTGCCCATTTAGATTTAATTTTTGCCCCGCTAGATTTTGTGCATTTATAAATACACTTTTTACAGCTTCGTTACCAACAAGTCTGAGGGTGTGCGTTTGATCGATATAGATATCGTTGGTTTCGTCAGGTTTTGCAGAAGCAGGAATCCAAAGTGTTCCATCCCATACATTCCAGATTGAAATGTCCGGGAAGTCTCCCGAAATTATTGTTTTGTAAGCATTGATTTCTTGTGAAAAGGTGGGTTCGAGATATAGACATACCAGTCCAACTGCCAGGAATAACCTGTATATTCGGCGGAGAAAAAAGACCTTCCACGATATAGAATAATCATTATTATTCATAAAAATTTAAGTTTCGAAAAAAGTATTTTAAGTTAAAAAAATGATACCAAAAAGTAAATCAATTTATCTACTTTTTTTATTGATTATCATGGCTTTAGCTCCAGCAAAAGCTCAGATCTATGAAATAAGTTTGCTCACTTGCGATCCCGGAAAGGAGCTTTACAGCAGTTTTGGACACAGTGCGATCCGCATGAGGCAGATTGGAACCGAAGGCCAAGACCTTGTTTTTAACTTTGGGACCTTCGACTTCAAGACGCCAAATTTCTATGGGAAATTTGCCACTGGCAAGCTGGACTACATGCTTAGCGTCAGTACCTATGCTGATTTTATCAGAGAGTATGATTACTATCAGCGGGACGTACGAGAGCAGATTTTGGACTTGAATGAACAGCAGAAGGATTTACTCTTACAGCACCTTTGGGCACAGTACGAACCTGCAAGAAGATACTATCGCTATGATTTTTTCTTCAACAACTGCGCGACTAAAATCAGGGATGCTTTTGAAATAGCGCTAGGAAAAGAGTTGGTTTGGAATGATTCTTCTAGCATAGATGAGAAGACGTTTCGAAATCTCATTGACGAATACGTTTACCCTTTGCCATGGGCAGATCTTGGAATTGACTTGGCCTTGGGATCAGTGATCGATCGTGAAGCATCTGAGCGGGAGTCCCAGTTTTTGCCAGACTACATGGAGGCTGCTTTTGCAAAAGCAACGATCGTAGGAGATGGCCCCACTCGACCTCTGGTGAAGGAATCACGGGTAATCTTGGAATATCCTGACGAAGAATTCAAAATGGATCCTATCAACCCCTATTTTATTTTCTGGGGAATCGCGATCCTCTTCATAGGAATTACCTTTTTTGGTCATAAGAAGAAACGTCTTTTTATTGGGTTTGATGTTGCTCTTTTTTCAATTCTCGGGACCTTAGGTTTAGTAGTTACTTTCCTCTGGTTTTTCACAGATCATTCGGCTACCAAGTGGAATTGGAATCTCCTATGGGTGTTTCCGGGTCATTTGGTTTTAGTTTGGGGATTATTGAAAAAGGAGATTCAGCCTTGGGTAAGAAAGTATCTGCTTTTCGCGTTGATTATGGCAGATGCAGCAGTGGTTTTCTGGATTTTGAGTTGGCAGTCTTTTCATCCAAGTTTGATTCCCATTTTATTGGTGATCATTCTGCGGACCAATTACCTGTACTATAATATTGGAAGCAGGCGTTTAAAAAATGCCTGATTTCGGTGTTCCGAAAACCTTTTCCCCTCTTTTTGGTGTTGGCAAAGGAAGAATAAGCTATGGACTTCAAACTTACTTCAGATTATAAGCCAACAGGCGATCAACCTAAAGCCATCAAGGAATTGGTGAAAGGCGTGAATGAAGGCGATGCTGCCCAAGTCTTGCTTGGGGTGACCGGCTCGGGGAAGACATTTACCATTGCGAATCTGATTCAGGACACACAAAGACCAACCTTAGTCCTGAGCCATAACAAAACTT
>CAYTXN010000054.1:5877-13814 GCA_964441195.1 uncultured Limnohabitans sp. | reverse complement strand
TTGCCTTTTTCGACGATTTCATTGTCTTCGAAGTTTTGGAAAAACGCATCTCCAATTTCGAAGTCAATTTCGTGCCTTCCTTCCTTGAACTTAATTACTTCAATATCAAAGGTTTTCCAGAATTTCACGATTTGTCCTCCCGATTTAAGACCGCAAATGTAGGTAATATTTTAAAATAGCAGAAACAGAACTTGAAATTATATTTGGTTCAGCTCCATTTTCTTCAAGAAAATTAGGTTAATCCGCTATTTCTTCTGTTTCATGCAGCTGAAGAATATCTGCTGCCAAATGCAAAGCTGCCCGCATCGATCCTTCATCGGCTATATTTTTGCCGGCTATGTTGTAAGCTGTCCCGTGATCAGGAGAGGTGCGAATAACTGGTAAACCAGCAGTGAAATTCACTCCTGAACTGAATGCAATGGACTTAAATGGAATCAATCCTTGATCGTGATACATGGCTAGCACTCCATCAAACTTCTGCTGATGCATCATCCCAAAAAATCCATCTGCGGGGTATGGACCAAAAACGTATTTGTTTTGATCTTTAAGTTCTTTGATCGCCGGCTTAATGATTTTTTCTTCTTCTTCGCCAAGGAGTCCGTCTTCACCGGCATGAGGATTCAGACCAAGAATTGCGATTTTTGGTTTGTTGATGCCAAAATCTTCCTCTAAGCTTTTCAAAAATATATTGGCTTTTTTCTGGATTTGTTCCTTGGTAATTGTTTCTGGCACCTTTGCCAATGGCAAGTGACCCGTGACCATAGCCACTCTCAGGGATTCATCCACCATCATCATTAAACTTTCTTTGGCGCCGACGGCATCGGTGATGTATTCGGTATGACCTATGAAGTGAAATTCTTCGGAATTGAGGTTGTTTTTATTAAGAGGTGCTGTAACCAAAGCTTGGATTTTCCCTTCTTTTAGGTCATTTACTGCTGCTTTGAGTGCTTCCAAAGCCATTTTCGAAGCTTCTGCAGTTTCCACTCCTGGAATTACTTCGGGAGCTTCCTCCATTACATTGATGACATTGACTTTTCTATGCTGGATTTCATCCAATGAGCGGATTTGAGAAAAATTGAAATCCTCCAAACTCATCAGTTTTCTGTAAAATGTAATCACTTTGCCATGGCCATAAATCAGAGGGGTAAAAGACTTGTAAACCCGATTGTCAGCTAAGGCTCTAAGCGTCACTTCTACTCCGATTCCATTGATATCTCCAATGCTGATTCCTATGATGGGTTTTTGTTTTCTGGCGTTCATAATATCGTCTATAGTAAAAGTAGGACCGGACAAATTTCCCGAACCTTTAGGAATATTCCCTTATTTTTGAGTTGCAAGTTATAAAAAATTATCTCAGCCTGAGGATGGAAAAAGTCAAACCTAAAAAGCATCTTGGACAGCATTTCCTGACGGATTTAAGTATTGCGGAGCGTATCGCCCAGGCTGTCAAAGGTCATCAAGGAGTGAACAAAGTCCTGGAGATAGGTCCTGGAATGGGGGTATTGACAGATTTTCTCCTGAAAAATCCACAAGAGCTATATCTGATCGAGATAGACAGGGAAAGTATCGCATACCTTCACAAGAAATATCCTGAATTTGGCGATCGCATCATCGAAGGAGATTATTTGAAATATGATGCCTCACGGGTTTTACCGGATAAGTATTCTATTGCCGGAAATTTCCCGTACAACATATCCTCTCAAATTTTCTTCAAGGTTTTAGAAGAAAAAAATCGGGTAACAGAAGTAGTCTGCATGCTTCAAAAAGAAGTAGCTGTAAGGATCGCCTCTCCAAAAGGCAATAAAGACTATGGGATTTTGTCCGTGCTTTTACAGGCTTGGTACGACATCGAATACCTTTTTACAGTGCCTCCGACAGTATTTAATCCGCCACCCAAAGTGAACTCAGGAGTGATTCGACTCACTCGAAATTCGGTGGAAAAGCTAGACTGTGACGAAAAGCTTTTTTTCAAAGTAGTAAAAGGGGGCTTCAGTACCCGAAGGAAAACCCTGAGAAATGCATTGAAATCCTTTGAGCTAACAGAAGAATTCAAAACCCATCCAATCTTGGATAAAAGGGCAGAGCAATTGGATGTGGCTGATTTTGTGTTTTTAACCCAAGAAATTGAAAAAGGACGTGGAAGCAATTAAGCAATTCGAATTATCCAAGGAATATCTGGAAAGTCTCCAATCGGGGATTGAGCAGGAGAATGTGGACTTTATTCGAGAATCCTTAGATGGAGTCAACGTAGCGGATATTGCTGCTTTGCTTGATGAGCTGAGCATGCAGGAGTCAGTGTATGTTTTACGACTTCTGGAAAGGCAACATGCTGCGGATATTTTGATTGAATTGGACGATGATACGCTTTTCAGGGTCCTAAAAGAGTTTGAAAACACGGAAATCGCTGCTTGGATTGAGTTGATGGACTCCGATGATGGAGCGGATGTGCTGAAATTGCTTTCTGAGAAAGATAGGGAAGAGGTTATTTCTGACTTTCAGGATAAAGTTAAATCTGAGCAAGTTCTCGAACTCCTTCGCTATGAGGAAGACACGGCCGGTGGTATCATGGCCAAGGAATTTATCCGTGCCAACAAAAACTGGAATGTGATCCAGACGATCAATGAGATCCGTCGCCAAGCCGAAAATGTGGAGAAGATCTATTCCATCTATGTAGTTGATAATAGACAACATCTGATGGGTAGGGTTTCACTGAAAAAGATCATTCTCGCAGGAGCCGATACTAAAATCGAAGATATCTACGACGACGAAGTGATAGCAGTGCCTGTCCACATGGA
Source organism: uncultured Limnohabitans sp. (assembly GCA_964441195.1). GTDB lineage: Bacteria > Bacteroidota > Bacteroidia > Cytophagales > Cyclobacteriaceae > Algoriphagus. Next base: position 11,019 of record CAYTXN010000054.1, on the reverse strand, counting down.
TCAGGAAGAGGTTGCCTCCTTGATGCGAAAGTATGACCTGGAATCTGTCCCGGTGATCAATTCCAAAAACAAATTAGTTGGACGGATTACAGTCGATGATATTTTGGACGTGGTGCAGGAAGAAGCGGATGAAGATATCCAAGCAATGTCCGGTATCTCGGATCAAGTGGATGAATACGATAGTGTCTACAAACTTACTAAAGCACGACTTCCTTGGCTGATGATCGGAATTATAGGAGGACTATTTGGCGCTGGATTCATCGGTTTTTTTGAAGAGGGGCTAAATAAAGTTACCGCATTGGCATTCTTTATTCCATTGATTACGGCTACGGGCGGAAACGTTGGGATTCAGTCTTCAACGCTGGTGGTGCAATCTTTAGCTAACAAATCTGCTTTTGATGATAGCCTATCACGACGATTTATGAAGGGATTAATTGTGGCAGTGATCAATGGGTTGGTGTTGGCGTCTTTCGTTTTTGGGATGGTGGTTTTGTTCTACGGAAATGAGGTCAAATTTGCTCTTGTAGTCTCTATTGCTCTTTTTGCTGTAGTTTTGTTAGCGTCTTTTATGGGAACTTTTACCCCCATTGTTTTGGATCGCTTTGGAATCAATCCTGCTTTGGCATCTGGACCTTTTATCACGACTGCAAATGATCTAATAGGGTTGGCAGTTTACTTTTTAATTGCGATGTCACTATTGAATTTATAGAGAAATGAACATTCTTATTATTGACGAAATGCACCCAAGCATTATGAAAATGCTTGAAAAGCAAGGACATATAGTTGCCTATTTACCGAAAATTACCCGAGCCGAAATCCTTGAAACTGTTGCCAAATTCGAAGGATTGATTATTCGTTCCAAAACCCCAATGGATCGGGAGCTTTTAGAAAAGGCCGTTAATCTGAAGTTTATCGGCAGGGCAGGTGCAGGTCTGGATCAGATAGATTTGGACTATTTGGTAGAGCGAGGGGTAAAACTTTTCCATGCCGCAAAAGGAAACCGTGATGCGGTAGCTGAACACGCGGTGGGAGGATTGCTTGCACTTTTCAATCAAGTAAAAAAAGCAGACTCAGAAGTCAGAAAAGGCATTTGGGACAGAGAAGGAAACCGAGGCCACGAGCTGATGGGGAAAACTGTCGGAATCATGGGTTTTGGTAATATGGGCAAAGCCTTTTCAAAGCGCTTAGGTGGTTTTGGAGTTAAGATTTTGGCTTATGATAAATTCAAACTCGATTTCGGAACTGATCAGGTACAAGAAGTAATGTGGGAAAAGTTAAAATCCGAGGTTGATATCCTAAGTATCCATGTTCCACTTACCACAGAGACCCGTAATTTCTTCACTTTGGAGGAGCTTGCTAGCTTTGCAAAGCCTTTTTGGTTGATCAATACAGCAAGAGGAGAAGTCATTAATTTCGCGACCTTAAACGCAGCTTTGGATCAAGGAATTCTCCGTGGGGCTGTCTTAGACGTGTTGGAAAACGAGAAGTTCAATAAGTTTTCATCCGAGCAAAAAGCCGAATTTGATAAACTCGCTCAGCGAGAGAATGTGATCTTTTCACCACATGTAGCCGGATGGACTTTTGAGTCGTATGAGAAAATAAATAAAGTATTAGTGAAGAAGATAAAAAAGGCGTTTAAAGATTAGAATCTGGCTTTTTGAAATCCTGAGACTATTTTTAAAGACTTGCTTTGTCAAAAAGCTTTCCTATCTTTGAGCGTTAATATAAAGGTAAAAGCAAAGTAACGGTCTCCACCACGTGACCGTTACTTTGTTTTTTGTGCCTTTCGAAAAGAAAAACATTATGTCAAAAATACAGTATTACACCGAGGAAGGGCTCAAGAAATTGAAAGATGAGCTTCAGGAATTAAAGGGAAAAGGTCGTTTAGATATCGCTAAACAAATCGCAGAAGCGAGAGACAAAGGTGACTTGAGCGAAAACGCAGAATATGATGCTGCCAAAGATGCACAAGGTCATTTGGAGCTTAAAATAGCTAAGTTGGAAGCAGTTGTTGGGAATGCAAGAATTTTGGATAATTCTCAAATGGATACCTCCAAAGTTGGAATTCTCTCTACAGTGAAAATCAAAAATGTCAAGAACGGAATGACGGTAAGCTACAAGTTGGTTTCTGAAGAAGAAGCAGACCTGAAAGCTGGTAAAATTTCTTTGGCCTCTCCATTTGGAAGAGGGCTGGTTGGAAAAGTGATCGGAGAAATCGCAACCATCAATGCACCGGCTGGGGAAATGAAGTTCGAAGTATTAGACATTACTTATTAAATACTTATCCCGGCATGTTCCGGGATTTTTTTTGCGAAAACTATGGCAAGCATCTTCACTAAAATCATCAATCGAGAAATCCCCGCTCAAATCATTGCCGAGGACGATAAATACATTGCTTTTTTAGACATTATGCCCTTGGTGAAAGGTCATGTGTTGGTCGTGCCGAAACAGGAAGTGGATTACATTTTTAATATGGAACCTAGCGACTTAGCCGGGCTTCATCTATTTGCTCAAAAAGTTGCCAAAGCTATGGACAAAACGATCAAATGCACTCGAATCGGAGTTGCTGTGATTGGTTTGGAAGTGCCTCACGTTCACATTCATCTAGTTCCTTTACGAACGATGGATGATATCAATTTCACCCGTCCAAAGCTGAAATTGACTTCTGAGGAATTGGCGGAGGTGGCGGATAAGATTAGAGGGGGATTTTAGGGTTCACTCGTGTCAGGCTGAGCGGAGTCGAAGCCGGTAATTAGATTTTGATTTTTTTAAAATTCAGTTCTTATTACTTTAAATAGCCTCTTTTTTTTCAAGATTTTGGCCTAAATTTAAGAGCAACTCAATTGGTCTTATGGACCGATTTTTTGTTTATATTCTAAAATGCTCCGATTCAAGCTATTATACTGGTGTGACTAATTCTGTTGAACGAAGATTTTCAGAACATCAGGATGGTTTTGACCAAGCTTGCTATACTTTTAAGAGACGACCTTTAGAATTGGTTTTTGTACAAGAGTTTATGGAGATCAAAGAAGCTATTGCTTTTGAAAAACAGCTTAAAGGTTGGAGTAGAAAAAAGAAGGAGGCAATTATTCAAGATAATTGGAAACTCTTAAAATCCTTGTCTGAATGTAAGAACGAATCATCACATAAGAATTATGGTTCAAATTCCGATCAGAAAAACTGACTAGAAGCTTCGACTCCGCTCAGCTTGACAAGCCGACTACCAAATGATCACTGCGACTGCCAACTGAACACTGATTACTTCACCTTCTTTATCCAAATATTCCGATAAAGCACGTCGTGTCCTTCCGCTTGAAGTTTCAGTCCACCAGGAGTATCAGTAATTCCTTTTCCACCATCATTTCCTCCATCGATTCCTGAGTTGGGACCGCCCCAGACTTGTGTGATTTCGACATCATCATGGATTTTCACACCATTGAAGTGGATAGTTACCCGAGCTTTTTCAGTTTTTTGACCATTTTCGAAGCGAGCTGCCCGAAACTTGATATCGTAAGCATTCCATTTTCCGACTCCATTATACTCTTCTGAAGTTGGAAGGTGTTCGTTGATCACTGCAGCTAAACCATGAAGTCCGTAATCACCATCGAGAATTTGGATTTCGTATCGGTTTTGGAGGTAAACACCACTGTTTCCACCTTCATTTTGAATCAAAAACTCCACATGGGCTTCAAAATCGCGAAACTCTTTTTTAGTTACAATGTCCGCAGCGCCATATTTTCCTCCAGCACCCGCAGGATCATTGCTGCTGATGGCTTTCCCGCCAGTGACAGGATCTGTGACTTCGGGCCATTTGATTGGCATCTCTGACGAAAAGCGTGGGCCTTCCCAATATTTCCAGTTTTTATGTAAAGATTTGGCAGTGCCGTCGAGGTAGACTTTGGCTCCTTTTGGGGCTTTTGTTCCAAGATAGGAAGCTTCTTGAGCTAGGGCTGACATGGATACAAGGAGTGCTAGTGCACCTGCAAAAATTCTAAGCTTCATAGGTTTTGGGTTTTATTGATTTTATTTCTGGAAATCCATTAATGTTGGTATTTCCAGCACTCAATTTGGTTAATTTTATCTTAAATCAAACTATAAGTACATGAAGTGGCAAGGTAGAAGACAAAGCTCCAATGTTGATGACAGACGGGGACAAGGTGGACCAAGAATGGGCGCAGGTGGGTTTAGCCCTCTACTCATAGGACCATTATTGAAATTGCTATTTTCCAAGACGGGGATGATCATTGCTGGCGTTTTAATTGTCGGGTCAATAGCATTGGGTTACAATCCACTCAGTCTTTTGGGAGGCCTGATTGGCGGAGGAGGAGGCCAGGGATTTACCACTGAGTCGAATTACACTCCAACAGCCGAAGAAGATGAACTGGCGGCCTTTTCGGCTACTATTCTTGCCGACACTGAAACTGTCTGGAATCAACTACTTCAAGATTACCGCGAACCAACCTTGGTGCTTTATACAGGTTCAGTTTCTTCTGCTTGTGGATCAGCAAGTAGTGCAACAGGCCCATTTTATTGCCCGGCAGATGAGAAGCTTTACATCGATCTGAGCTTTTTTCAAGATATGGAGACGAAACTTCGGGCAGGGGGCGATTTTGCTTACGCCTATGTGATTGCGCATGAGGTGGGACACCATATTCAAAAGACCATGGGTATAACCGATGAAGTGCATAGCCTTCGGGGAAAAGTCAGTGAAAAAGAATATAATCTGAACTCCGTCAGGTTGGAACTTCAGGCGGATTTCCTAGCAGGAGTGTGGGCGCATCACAGTCAGAGAAATGTCGGCATGATGGAAGCAGGAGATCTGGAAGAAGCACTTGGAGCAGCAAATGCAATTGGAGATGATAGATTACAAAAACAGTCAACAGGTCGCGTAGTGCCCGACTCTTTTACACACGGCACCTCCGCCCAACGAATGAAGTGGTTTAAAAAAGGTTTTGATACTGGGGATTTAAGTCAAGGGGACACATTTAAAGCAAGGGATCTTTGAGTTTCTTTTTATCATGAAAATCCATTTCCCTTACTATTTGAAACATTAAGGAAATTGAGAGGATTAAGTTTTTCGACCTCCGGCTTCAGTGATTATTAGAATAATCTGATCTAGAAATAATGAGAAAAAGCACTGAT
>CAYTXN010000054.1:0-5777 GCA_964441195.1 uncultured Limnohabitans sp. | reverse complement strand
CTAAATTTCCTTAATCTTCTTAATGGTAAAAAATCCCTAAAACCAACCAAAGACAGTCCCCACACTTTTTAATCCCAAAATCAACGTAATCAACCAGATAAATCCAGCGATTCCTGTTGCTAAAGGAGTGTTTCGGTATTTTCCCAAAACTGAATTTTGCGCAGCAATCCAGATTATCCACCCGCTGATGACTGGGAGAAGAATCCCATTTGCGAGTTGGGCAAGTGTGATAAGTTGAACCGGTTTTATGCCAAAGGAGGAAAACAACAATCCTAACCCCACAATTATACCCATGCTGATTCGCATAGGTTTGGACTTGATTTCCTGATCCCAACCCATAATTCCGCATACTACAAATCCCGCAGCTAGAGGAGCAGTAAGCGAGGAAGTCAAACCTGCAGCTAGCAAGCCAAAACCCATCATGAAGCCTGCAAAGCTGCCAAACACAGTTTCCAGACCTCTTGATACATCATTTGCTGAGGTGATTTCGGTACTGGTATTTGAAGCGCCCACAATTAGAATGGCCATGGAAACAACTCCACCTAGTATCACTGAAACTGCGATATCTCTTCGCATCATGGGAAGGTCGGATTCCTTTTTCCAGCGTTTGTTTACAAGAGAGGCATACAAGAATAAATTGTAGGGAACGACAGTGGTTCCGATCAAGGCAACCAAAGTTGGGATTTCGGCAGTGTTCCATTTGGGAATAAACCCGGCTAAAAGTGATGAAATATCAGGTTTGGTAAGAAAGGCCGTGATAGAAAAAGCAATAGACATAAAAATAACCAAGGCGACTAAAACTCGCTCCAGTACTTTATAGCTACCTGTCCAGAGTAGCATAAAAGCGAGTATTCCCAAAAGGAAGTTTCCCAATTGGAGTTGAAGCCCTAGAATATCCAATGTTGGTGCTTTCCAATAAAACTCAAGCCCTAGGTTGGCACCTGAGATATTTCCGGACTCGTAGGCGGCATTTCCAAGAACGATTGCTAAAAGCACCAAAACCATCGAGAAAAGCCTAAATACAGGATTTCCTTTTTGATTTCTGAGCAAAGTACTCAAGTCGGTTCCGGTTATGATTCCGATCCTTCCTGAGATTTCCTGCAAAATAACGGTGGCTGCAATTGATAGTACCAGAGCCCAAAGCAGCGAAAATCCAAAATTTGCGCCAGCAACTGTGCAAACAGTCACCGTTCCCGGGCCGATAAAAGCGGCAGCGATCAAAGGACCAGGGCCTAGGTTTCGAAAAGGATTTTTAATGTTCAAAGGGGAAAATTTTCGGAAAATAGAGAATTGAGAAGAATTTTTGTAGGTTTTAGAGTTTAGAAGCAATAATTGACAAGAAACGATACTATGATTTGGATAAAGCGAATAGGTAAGCTTTTGGCAGGCCTACTTTTGACTGTTGTTTTCTTTTTGCTTTTGCTCTATCGTAGTGATATCCCAGCAGAGGAAATTAATGCTAAATATCAAACTCCCCAATCTCATTTTATTGAAGTGGATGGAGTTAATGTTCATGTGAGATTTATGGGCAAGGGCGAACCTATTTTTCTGCTTCATGGCAGTTTTTCTTCACTGCATACTTGGGATATTTGGCAGCAGGAACTCAGTCCGTATTACATGACGATTTCCTTGGATTTTCCGGGGCACGGTTTGACTGGTCCAGATCCATTGAAGCGCTATAGTGTGCAGGATTACAGTGAGTTAGTTCTTGACTTGGCTGAAAAGCTTAATCTAAGAAAATTTCACCTTGCAGGAAATTCCATGGGAGGAGCTGTGGCACTTCAGGTGGCTTCGTCACGACCTAATAAAGTTTTGACACTTAATCTGCTAGATGCAGCCGGCGCACCAAGGCTGGAAACACGGAGTCTGGATTCCACTCAAACATCATCCAGAGGAGGAGGTGCATGGGTGTTCAAATTGATCGAGAATCCAATCATTTCAAGGGTTTTCCTGAAATGTACCCCCAAGTTTCTTTTTGCGATGAACATGAAAGAAGTCTATGGAGATGAATCTAAGATTCAATCCGCAACGACAGATAGATATTTTGAGTTGATGTTAAGAGAAGGAAACAGGCAAGCAACATTGGATCGATTAAGTGCCCCTAGAAAGTCATCTGTGGATTTTCAGCGATTGACCATGCCAACCTTGATTCTTTGGGGTGGAAAAGACTCCTGGATTCCTGTTTCACAAGCTTATGCTCTGGAGAAAGCGATTCCAGGATCGAATTTGATTATTTTTGATGGGGCTGGACATGTGCCAATGGAAGAAATTCCGACGGAATCTGTCGCAGAATACTTATCCTTTTTAGGGGTCGAGGTGAGAAAGAACTACCTTGAACCTCCTAAACAAATCGTCTATGCCGATTGAAACTCTTCTTTTTATAGTCCTTGCAGTTCAGGTTTTGATTTTGGTATTGATCCTTTTTCGCAAGAAGAATGATCAGGAAAAAATCTTCCTGCAAGCTGAATTGGCTAGAATGAGCAGGGAACTTGCCCAGGCTTTGGGCGAAGCCCGAAAAGAATCCAGTGAAAATCTGGCGCATCAGTTTCGCCTCATTTTTGAAAATCAACGAGCTGGCTCCAAAGAGCAAAATGAATCGCTTCGTGCTTTTGGTGAAGTTGTGAGGGCCACGATGCAGGACCTGAATGCACTGCAGCGGGAAAAGTTTGGTCAATTGACACAGCGACAGGATGAACTGGTCAAAAACACCGAAATGCGATTGGAGAAAATCCGTGAAACTGTTGATGAAAAGCTCCAAAAAACACTAGAAACTCGGCTTGGTCAATCCTTTGAATTGGTAAGCAACCAACTGCAAGCCGTTCAAAAAGGATTGGGTGAAATGCAGTCCTTGGCGAATGGAGTAGGAGACCTCAAGCGAGTTTTGACCAATGTGAAAAGCCGTGGAATTTTAGGTGAATATCAGCTTCAGGCCCTTTTGGAAAATATGCTGGCGCCTGATCAATATATTCTGAATGCAGCGGTTAATGGAACCCGTGATCGTGTTGAATTTGCCGTCAAAATGCCAGGACAAGACGAAACTGTCCTTTTGCCAATAGATTCTAAATTTCCTCAGGAATCATATTTGCGACTTGTTGACGCCTATGATATTGCAGACAAACCTGCGATTGATTTTTACCGACAGGAATTGATCAAAGCGGTGAAAAAGTCCGCTCTGGAAATTCAATCAAAGTACCTTCATCCACCCCAAACCACAGATTTTGCGATTTTATTTTTACCTGTAGAAAGTCTCTATGCCGAGATCCTTCGCGAACCCGGATTAGCGCAACAGATTCAGCAGGATTTCAAAGTGATTGTGACTGGTCCGACTACGCTTTCGGCAATTTTGAATTCACTCCAAATGGGTTTCCGAACCTTGGCGATTCAGAAGCGGAGTTCAGAAGTTTGGCAAGTACTAGGAGCCATCAAAACTGAATTTGGAACCTTCGGACATCTCCTTGAAAAGACCCAACGAAAGATCCATGAGGCCAATACCGAATTGGATAAACTTGTCGGCGTGCGAACTCGGGTGATTCAACGAAAATTGAAAGAAATCCAAGAGCTCCCTGAGCAAGAAAGCAAAGCCTTGCTGGAGGAATAGAAAAAAAGGTGACAAGAGTTGAATTAGCTAAGCTCAATTTTTTACCTTTTGAGCTGTTTAGCAAAAGAAAAAAGCTTAATCACTGAAAATCATTCAGAAAGCTTCTAATTTTGCCACCCTTTCGGATTACACTAAATACCTCTATGGGGATGCACATTGTAATTGCCGGAGCAGGAGACATGGGATACCACCTGGCCGAGCGATTAAGTTTTGACAACAAGGATATTACACTCATTGATACCGAGCGGGATGTTTTGGATTATGTAGCTTCCAAGCTCGATGTGATGACTATAGAAGGTGATGCCACTTCCATTGAAGTTTTACAACAAGCAAATGTGGGGAGGGCAAGTATGGTTTTGGCCGTCACGACCTCCGAAAAAACCAACATTGTTACCGCAGTTTTGGCCAAACAACTCGGGGCAAAACGTGTGATGGCCCGAGTTAGAAATCACTCTTATTTGAACGAAGAAAACGTTCCCTATTTTAATAATCTTGGGATTGACAATCTGATTTCACCCACAATGCTTTGTTCTCGTGAGATCTACAATATGATTGAAAATTCCAGTTTTACTGAAGTTTTTGACTTTGGAAGTGGGAAATTAAACATAGTCGGGATTACTCTTGATCAATTTAGTCCGCTTGTTAATCAGCGGATCATGGATACCAAATCGGATCCGATTTATGAGGACATCAGGATAATTGCAATCGTCCGGGATCAGAAGACGATGATTCCTAGAGGGAATACGATTATTCGGAATAATGATCACGTTTACTTTATCTCCAATAAGAAAAATACAGAAACGATACAGGAAGTCCTCGGCCAAAAAAAGGTCAAGATCAAGAATATCATGATCATCGGTGGTGACGATATGGCCGTCACTACCGCAATCAAACTACAAGATAAATATCGAGTAACACTTGTCAATAAAGATAAGGAGCGCTGTAAATGGCTGGCCGAACACCTTCCCGATACATTGGTGATTAACGGGGATTATAAAAATATCGAAATGCTGGTAGAGGAAGGATTGGAACAGATGGATGCATTTTTGGCCTTAACGGAATCATCGGAAACGAATATCATCACTAGTTTGTCTGCAAAAAATCATGGTGTTTACAAGACCATCGCCCATGTAGATACGCGGGAATACATTCATATTTCACATAGTATTGGTGTGGATTCCTTGATCAATAAAAAACTGGTGGCGGCAAATGAAATTTCCCGCTATCTAAAAAAGGGCACCGTTGAGGCCGTTTCGGGGATTTATGGAGTAGATGCGGAGTTTATCCAATACAGTGTCAATAAAAACAACAGGCTTACCAAGCATCCACTTAAAGATCTTCACTTTCCGGAAACAGCAATTGTCGCCGGAGTAATTCGTGGTGATGAAGTTTTTATTCCGGATGGGGATTTTTTACTTCATTTGAATGATAAGGCTATTGTTTTGGCTTTGCCTGAGGCAAAGTTGCCACTAGAAAAACTTTTCCATTAAAGAATGCTTCATTTCAAGGCTATAGGTAAAATCATGGGCGCCCTTCTTTTTTTGATAGGCGTATTAATGCTTCCTGCCGCAGCTATTTCTTGGATTTATCAGGAGGATTCAAACCCAATAATGATTTCTGCAGGCATTTCTCTTTTCATAGGAATGATTGCGTTTTTCTCTTTTTCGAAATATGATCAGTTGGTCAGAAAAAGAGAAGGATACCTCATTGTGGTGTTGAGTTGGGTTTTTATGACAGGTTTTGGAATGCTGCCTTATATCTTGTCAGAGGAGGTTTCATCTGTGTCAGATGCGATTTTTGAGACTGTTTCTGGGCTTACGACCACTGGAGCATCGATTTTGACAGATATTGAGGCAATGCCAAAAGGACTTCTTTTTTGGCGAAGCATGACCCAATGGATCGGTGGTTTGGGAATTATAGTCTTGACAGTTGCTATTTTTCCGCTTCTGGGAATCGGTGGAATTGAGCTTTTTGTAGCAGAATCACCCGGTCCAACTTCCGATAAGGTTCACCCTCGAATCTCTGAAACAGCAAAAAGGCTTTGGTACATCTACGTTGGATTGACGATAGCAGCAGCCTTACTTTATTGGGCAGGAGGGATGACTTTTTATGACGCTATAAATCACGGACTGACCACAATGGCTACAGGTGGATTCTCCACCAAAAATGCCTCAATGGC
>CAYTXN010000053.1:0-13848 GCA_964441195.1 uncultured Limnohabitans sp. | reverse complement strand
GTTCAAGTTTGAAAACTTGAACCCACAATTATGCAGTCTTTAGACTGCTGTTTAATGATTAATTCTTTATTGAAGCAGTCTGAAGCCCGCCTCCCGGAGGGCAGGACTGCATTATTCTAAGCACAAGTCGAAAGACTTGCGCTAATAGAAACAATAATGAAAATTTCTTTTGGACTTTGTACCCAATAATACGCATTGAGTAATTTTACTCAGTGTATTGAGTAAATAACAAAAAAGTGATTCTATTAATTTATTTACAGTCAGTTACAAAATAATTATTAAGCAAAAAATAAATACAATTTGACATAAAGAGAGGTTCAATTGTTTATGAATCTGGAGAAAAAGGCAAAAAAAATACCCCGACAACTTGCCGGGGATTTTTTAAACTAAATAGACCTTACAAGAAATCGAGTATGACCCTCGGGCTACATAGTGTGTTAGGATCATAATCCAAACGAGATTCCATCTGACCTTAAAAATCTAAATATTATCAGATGAAAATTTTTTGGTTTGCCCAGTTTATTTCTTCGTCCCTGATTGTATGATCCGGATCATCAAATAATTCTATTGTCACGTCTGCTCCCATATTGCAAAGCAGATCGGCTGATTCTTTTATTCTTTTGGCAGGAACGTGAAAGTCACGGTCACTGCTACCAATGAAAATTGGAGTTCCTTGAAAATCGCCTGAATAATTTTCAGGTTTAAGTTGCTCCCCGATCAAACCTCCCGTAAAAGCTACAACTCCACCGAATTTTTGAGCGTTGCGAGCAGCAAATTCCAAGCTTAAACAAGCGCCTTGGGAAAACCCCAACAAAACTGTGTTCTCTGCTAGAATTCCTGCGGCTTCAAGTTCACTCCAGGTATCTTTCAAAACAATAAGCGAGTTTTCCAACTCAACTTTGTTGCCTTCGTCTGATGCCATAAAACCAAACGGATACCAGCTGTTTCTGTTTGCCTGTGGCGCCAAAATTGCATAATCGGTCAGATTGAGATGAGGAACAAGCGAAAGGATGCTTTCAGCGGTTGATCCACGTCCATGAATCAAGATGATTGCTTTTTTAGCTTCCGATAGAGGAAGTCCTGTTCTTTTGATATCAGGCATAGGATTCGATGTCCAGTTTTACAGGCGCAAGATTCTTTTCGATTTTTTCCCGGCTAGGTTCCGCCCAATCAGGAAGCTTTATCAACTCTCCCAAATGCGCTTCTTCCTCATCGATTGCAAAACCCGGTTCGTCCGTGGCAATCTCAAATAAAACGCCCCCTGGCTCACGGAAGTATATTGACTTGAAATAGTTTCTGTCTTTCACCTCAGTGACCTGGTAACCATTTCGCATCAAGATCTCCTGAATTTCAAGTTGAGTTGAAGTGTTTGCGGTGCGGAAAGCGATGTGGTGAACTGTTCCGGCAGATTGTTGCCCTCGATTTCCAGTTCGGTCGATGACGATGTCTATGATATCTCCGGGTTTACCCTCAGTGCCATATCGGAAACGCTCGCCTTCTTGACCGATGAATCGATAATCCATGTGCTTAGTCAATAGTTTTTCAGTCAATTCTTTCGCTCGCAAGTTTAGCGTAGCACCGTAAAATCCCTTGATCGAATGGCCTGCTGGAATATGGCCATAGGTCCAACCCGGTCGATCATCCTGATCATTGGCTACCAATTCAATTCCCATGCTGTCATGATCTTCAAATCGAATGAATTTTTCGCCAAAACGAGTCTGAACATCAGAGACAGCAATTCCGAACTTTTTCAATCGCTCAATCCAATAATCCAATGAATCTTTTCCAATAGAAAAAGCCGTGTAGGTCAATTCACCTGCTCCCTTTATGCCTTTTCTTGCACCAGTAAACGGGAACGTTGTAAATACAGTCCCCGGTCTACCCAATTCATCACCAAAGTAGAAGTGGTAAACATCAGGAGCGTCAAAATTGATTGTCTTTTTAACTAGCCTCAATCCCAGAATACCAGAATAGAAGTCAATGTTCTTTTGCGGATTTCCGGCGATCGCAGTGATGTGATGTATGCCGGTGATTAATGGAGCCATAGAATTAAAGTTAAGAAAAAAAGCTGCCCTAAAGCAGCTTTCAAATACTTAGGCGGTTGCTTCAACCGATTCGGTTACTTCCTGTTTTACTACTTGTACGTTTAGGATCAACCTTACTTGATCACTCACTACTACGCTTCCAGCCTCTGTCACAGCTGACCAAGTCAAGCCAAATTCCTTACGACTGATTTTTCCTTCGATTTCAAAACCTGCTTTAGTTTGTCCATAAGGATCTCCTGCTACACCTCCAAAGTCAACGTCAAGTGTTACTTCTCTCTTATTTCCACGGATAGTAAGATCACCTACCAGCTTATACTCGCTACCAGTTTTTGCTACTTTTCCTTCGAAAGTCAAATTTGGGTGATTTGCTCCATCAAAGAAATCTGCTGATTTCAGGTGGTTGTCACGATCTGACTGATTGGTATCGATACTGTCGATTGCCGCTGAAAAATTTACACTTGCTCCGTCAAAATCATCAGAAGTGGACTCAGCAGAACCTTCAAAACTTCTGAAATAGCCAGTAACAGTTGAGATAACTAGGTGCTTTACTTTGAAAGAAACTTCAGAGTGAGTTGGGTCAATAATCCATTTTGTAGTACTCATAATTTTGTTTGTTTTAGTTTTAGTTTATTAGATTTGTATTAACATTTATTGTATAGACATATATTAAGTCAAATTTTTTTACCCCCTAAGTTTATCCAAGAGGTCATTCAGTTGAATTGCTTCTTCCTTGGTCAGTTTAACTATATTCCTGTTCCCTTCTTCCACTTGAATTTCCAATTGGTTTAACAATTCAAGTCCTTTTTCTGTGATCAAAACATCCACTTGACGACGATCACTTGGGCATTCTTCTCTCTTGACCAAATCCTTCATTTTCAGTTTATCTACCAATCTCGAGGCATTCGACATCTTATTCAGCATTCGATCCTGAATTGAGGAAACCGTAGTAGGTGCGCCATTCTGACCTCTCAAAATCCTCAACACATTGTACTGCTCAGGAGACAAATCATGAGGCTTGAACAAGCAATTTTGAGATGTCACCATATAACTATGCGTGTAAAGTAGATTTACAACCAATTTGTTGTAGGGATCTTTAAATTCTTTTTGCTGAATTGCCTCTTCGATTTTTCCCATTTTAATTACAGATGAATTAAATGTATATACATGCAAATATAGCAAAAGGTTTCATACTTATCAAATATTTTCCGAAAAATCTCGCTTTTAGAAATTCGGAGGATTTTGAAGATTTTTTTTAACTTCAATCAGCCACTTTTTGTAAAAGCCATGAGAAAGCTACTCATCCTCATCTTTTTCCAAATACTGAATCCCATCACGATCTTTCATTCTCAGGCACAGGTTGATCAGAAAGTTGAGGTGGAATTTGAGCATTTACTATCCCAACGAAAGTTTGAATCGGCCAATAAATTGATCGATTCCTTGATCAGCTTGCGCCCAGCTTCCCCACAAACCCAAGCACATGCATGTCTTCTGAAAGCATTAGCTCTTCAATCACAAAAAAAACAAACTGATGCCTATCAGCTGGCCGACAGTCTTCTTCAAACTCGAGTTTTTGAGTATTTGCCTGAACTCCAAATGCGGGCACTGTTGGTATTGGGAAATGTTAATTACGCAAGATTTAGACAAAAGGAAGCAACAGCAATTTATCTGCAAATTGACAGTTTGGGGGATCAACATCAACAAGGAATTGAAACCCAGATCAAGGCATTAACGAATCTTGGAACCCTCATGCTCAGCGTAGAGGATGGGCGAGCAGACGATTTTCTTCGTTCTGGAGACTTTTATTATTCCAAAGCCATTCAACTAGCAATCGAATCAAAGGATAGTACTTCCTATTTTGACGTCAGCACTTATGTCGCGACTCAGGATTTTGGCAAAGGGAATTTGGACTCAATTGAAACAATCTATCTTCAGGCGATCAGATTTTTTGAAAAAAAGAACAATCAGAAATTGCTCTCCTCCACCCTATGGGGACTAGGATGGGCTTATGAATCGGAAGGTGAACTAGAGAAAGCAGCTCAGGCTTTCCAAAGAATAATTAGCCTGAATTCGACCGATTCCCAAAATATAAATGGCCTTGCTCGGGCTCATTGGATCTATGCAAATTTTCTAAATCGTCAAGAAAATCTGGAGGGATCGATCCGGGAATTTGAAACAGCTCAAAATCTTTTCCTTTCTGAAAAGGAACAGGATATCGGTCCATTGAATGGCACCATTTACAATCTAGCTACACTTTATCGCAAAGCTGGACGAGATCAGGAAGCCTATGAGTTTTTGGAAAAAGCATGGGTTATGCAGGATTCTATCGATCGTGCTATGGAATATGACCTGCTAAAGGAATTGGAATTAAAATACCAAGCTTCCCAAAAAGAAAAGGCTCTTGCTGAATTTCAACTAAAAACCCAACAACAAAATTTTCAATGGGCAATCGGCCTTGCATCTCTTTTAGTAATAATTGCAGGCTTTGCTTTTTATGTTTTCAATCAGCGAAAGAAAGTCGCTATAGCCCAAAAAATTACAGAATTGGATCAAGTCAAAAATCAATTTTTCGAGAATATCACGCATGAATTTCGAACTCCACTTACCCTAATTGACAGCCCACTTCAGTTGCTTGAAAAAGAAAAGAACATCACTTCAGAAGCCACTTCAAAAATTTCAATAATCCGAAGACAAAGTAATCGATTACTTGAATTGGTAGATCAGATTCTATCTCTAAATCAGCTAAAAAACTCAGAAATCAATGTTTTCCTAAAAAAAGGGAATTTGCATCAATCGATTAGCTCGCTTCTTGAGCCATTCGAATTTGGAGCGAAAGAGCGAGGATTACGATTCAAATCGGTGCTTAATCTCACCAAAAACCACGTTTGGTTTGATCAGGATCTCCTCCAAAAAATTGTGAACAATCTACTTGGAAACGCATTAAAATATACACCTACAGGTGGCGAGATCAAGGTAATGGCAAGCAGTGATCAAAACAAGTTGATTATGAATGTGCTAAATTCTGCACCAGACTTACAAGCCCAAGATCTTAAGCGGATCTTTGACCGATTTTACCAAAAAGATGCAACATCCAGTGGATTCGGAATTGGTCTGTCACTTGTGAAAGCTTTGGTCTTTCGCTTAAATGGATCAATTGAAGCGTCAAAAGCTGAAGATTTCTTACAAATCACAGTGATGATTCCAATTGAAAAAGATTTTCTTCCAAGCAATGCGATTGTGCTGGAGGAAGAACCTGAACATTTTGGAAATAGCCCTGAAGAGATTCGAGGCTTGGAAGAAAAACCGATTCTATTGATAGCTGAGGACCATCCTGACACTCGGGCAATTCTCTCTGAGCTTTTTAAAAATGACTATCAAATCCTGACAGCAAGCAATGGTAAAGAAGCTTGGAAAATCTGCCAGGAAGTCATTCCGGACCTTATTCTATCCGATATTTCCATGCCTGATTTAGGAGGATTGGAGCTCTGTTGCAGGATCAAGTCACATGAATTTTTATCTCACATTCCCGTATTCCTTCTGACTGCTTTGAGTACAGTTTCGTCACAAATAGCTGGATCGGAAGCAGAGGCTGACGGCTACATGACGAAGCCATTCAACCATCAATTGCTCGCGAATGAAATCAAAAAGCTGATTATCCAGCGGAAAAAACTCAGAGACCGATACAGTAGAGAAGTCATTCTCAAGCCTGTCGATCTGGCGATCAATTCGGTTGAAGAGCAATTTTTGGAAAAACTTCAGGAAGTAATAGCCGAAAACTTTGAGAAACCTGACTTTGGCGCAGAGGATTTTGCTTCAGAAATGGAAATGAGCCGAATGCAGCTTCACCGAAAACTAAAGCATTTGACCGGACTTTCTGCCATGGAGTTTTTGAAAGATCAGCGCTTAAAAACAGCAGCGACCTTACTCGAAAGAGGTGATTTAAGTATCTCGGACGTGGCTTATTCAGTTGGTTTCAATGATCTTTCCCACTTTTCGAAAAGTTTCAAAGCCAAGTTCGGTTTTAGTCCTTCGGGATTTCAGGAGCAAAAATAAATTTCCCCTTCCAAAAAAAGGCCTCTGGATTCATTCAGAGGCCTTTTTTCGTCCTGTTACATCTGACCAAGAAGTTGTTACAGGTTGACCAGTCCTTTCTCTCAAGGGAATCTAGGTTTGATTCGACAGTTCGGTATGGAAAAGAAGCCAGAAAAATATGAGGGAAAGCTTCCTCCCTTGGAGAGTCGGCAAATTCTATTGAATGTCAATGAATTAGAGAAGGGTCTTTATGAATTAATTCTTCTTCAAAATGGCATTCCGTTCAAGCGAGTTTTTTTCAAAAAGCAGTGAAACCAATAAAAATCATGAAGCATTACAAATCACTAGTGACATTGGTTATTCTTGGGATTTGCCTCACATCAAATCCGGCCTTTTCACAATCAAAATTTATTAAAGATCTAAAAAAAGCCGCCGAGGAATCAGCGAAACGAACAGTAGAAAGAAAGGTTGAAGACAAAACTGCTGAAAAAACCGATGAAGCGGTTGAAGCAGTATTCGACGCTCCAAATATTTTTAAGTCAAAGAAAAATCGGGACAAATCCACTGAATCTGAAACGGGGGATGGATCCGATTCTTCGGAGAAGTCTTCCGCAAGTTCCAATTCAAAAGCAACTCAGAACTCAACTTCCGATCGAGCTATTTCTGTGGCTGACCAATTTATCCCCAACGGTCAAGTTGTGTATGAAGATAATTTTGAGCGGGATGCATTGGGGGATTTTCCTTCCAAATGGGAGACCAACTCGGGAGGAGAGATTGTCACAGTGGATGATTTTAAGGCATTGCGGACTTCGGGAACAGGCTATTATACTCCAAATCTCCCCTCGGAACTTCCTGAAAACTATGCTGTCGAATTTGACCTTTTCACTTACAACCTAGAATACAAAGGCACCTCTGCACTCAGATTTGAAATCCATTTGGTAGAGCAACCGCTTATTTCCAAGTCAAAAAAGGGGGCGGAAATCGAGATGCCACTCTGGCACGAGGGTGCTTCAGATTATTTTTTGGTGGAGACCTATGGCACAGCTTCGAAAGTCAGCAATAAAATCCCATTCGACTATACCGAGAAACTGAATGATATTATTCATTTCACATTGATAAAAAACGGGAAGCGTGTCCGGCTTTTCTTAGATGAGACAAAAGTGATTGATATTCCCTCATTGGCTTCCGAAAATCTCGGCAAATACATCCAATTCTATGTACGCGAAGTAGATCTTCAGAAAGATCTGGTTTTAGCATTGGCCAACTTGAAAATAACTGAGGAAGGAGAAGACTTACGTTCAAAGCTTCTCAAAGCGGAAGGTTTTTCCACGACAGCCATCCTATTCCAAACTGCATCCGAAAAGCTACAACCCTCCTCTTTTGAATTTTTGGATGAGTTGGGTCAAGTCTTGAAAGACGATGAATCCTTGAGAATTCAAATCATCGGACACACCGACAGCGATGGAGATGAGAGCAGCAATCAGATTTTATCCGAAAAAAGAGCAATGTCAGTTGCTTTTTACCTGACTGAAAAATTCGGAATCCAAAGTTCGAGATTTCAACCTATCGGAAAAGGAGAATCTGAACCACTAAACAACAACTCCTCGGCTTCGGAAAAGTCAGCAAATCGAAGAGTCGAATTCAAGAAATTTTAACTCATAAAACCATGAACACATGAAATCGAGCATGACCCAAGGTGACGCACAGAGGTATGATTATAATCCATGCGAGATTCCATCTGACCTTAAAAAAATTAAATTATAAACAGATGAAATCGAGCATGACCCAAAGTGACACACAGAGGGATGTTTAAAATACATGCGAAGATTCCATATGCTTATAAAAACCAAATTAAAATCATATGAAACTTTTGATCAAAATTATCCTGCCAGCAATGCTTTTAATACCAGTGTATTCGCATGCTCAATTCACTTCCAATTCCAAAATACCCTCCGGCACAACTCTTAAATCGGGAGTAAATCTTTCATCAAAACCTAAGTTATCGATAAGTAAAACCACACTCGATCAGCTCAATTCGAAAGTCCTTGACAAATCCTTCAGTTCTCTTCCAAAAATCAGTATGGACCCAGCTGATCTCGAACGAAACAGGGTAAAATCATGGGAAATAACTCCTAGCCGACCTATCATTTCAGGTATGGATATTAGCCTTACCGGCAATTATTCCAAAACTTCATTCTACATCAAACCAATCTTAATGGATCGATTCCAAGGGCAGAGGTTTTATCAAGCGGTCAATCTTTCCCTAATTACTTCCATGCTTACCGGTAAAGATTATCGTTTGACTATTGAGCTGGAAAATCCAAATGAGATACCAGATGGTGCTGAAATAAGTCTAATCTTAGGTGACACGAATTACCTTTTAAAACCGGAAAAAGGAAAAAAAGAAATCTACTTCCTATTCAATAATACACTTAATGCACCCCAAATCATCAGCATCGGACCTGTAATTTCCAATGAAGACTATGAAAATCCTAAAGGATATGGAATCACCAAGTTAAAACTTGAGGAACTAGCTCCAGCGCAATAAAAAAAGGCCTTGAAGGCCTTTTTTACTTTATTAAAACTCTTGAAGCCAATCCGAAATTAAGCGATTGACTTGATCAGGTTTTTCGATACAGCTACTATGACCTGCACCGGGGATGATGTGAAGCTTAGCTTTAGCTATTCCCATTTGAATGTATTTTGCCTTTTCTGGCTTGGTAGCCACATCCTCATCCCCGACAATAATCATGGTAGGACAGGAAATCTTAGACAATTCATCTTCGACTCCTTTTCGGTAGATGACGCCTTCCACAGGTCCTGATATGCTTCTTTTGTTGGAGGAAAGCTCAGATTTCCAGTGCTTGATCAAAGATTTGTTGGCTGGATTTGAAAGCCAACTTTCGGCAAACATGATGTGCATTACTTTTGAGGAAATTGGCGGAATGATTCCAAGCCATTTCACAATTCCATTCATAGTCTTGTATTGAGGGAGATTTTCGACCGGTTCTGCATTGGCCGAAGTTTCGAGTAGAATCAAACTTTTGATTAAATCCGGATGGCGGGCCGCAAGTCTGATTCCAACAAATCCCCCCATCGAAAGCCCAGCAAAATGAACTGGGCCAACGGCAAGCTTTTCGGTCAAAGCAGCAGCATCCTCAGCAACAGTATCCATGTCAAAAGGCGCCTTCACCTCACTTTGACCTTGTCCTCGGTGATCATAGGCTATTACTCGATAATTTTTACTCAAAAAATCTATCTGCTCTTTGAACATCCTATGACTCCAAAGTAACCCGTGCGAAAAGAAGATCGTCTCTTTTCCAGTTCCTTTTTCTTCATAGTAGAGTTTCACTCCGTTTACCTCAATAAGGGGCATAAAAATGAATGGTTTTTGGGTCGAACTGTTAATATAAAAATTAAGAATGGAAGTGGGTCATTCACACTTCCATTCTTAATTCAGTCGTTACTTATTAATTATTCCCAATCCAATCCTGGTTGGGTGATTCGTGCATTTTCTCTGGCTTTGTGCTCGTCCACGATTTTGCGAACGTCTTCAAGAAGTTGCTTGGCGTCATAGACAATCCCATCTTTCACCGTATACTTAACGCCCCCTACCCTGACGGGTTCATTATTTTCATTAATTCGGATTGAACCAGTGCCATACAAGACTTTGAGATTTTGAAGGGGATTTTCCTCCACGATTACGAAATCAGCCAATTTTCCCACCTCGACTGTTCCTATTTCTTTGTCCATTCCCAAAGCCTCCGCACCATACATGGTCGCTGATCGTATCACTTCCAAAGGATGAAATCCCGCCTCTCGAAGCAGTTCCAGTTCCCGGATATAGGCAAATC
Organism: uncultured Limnohabitans sp.; assembly: GCA_964441195.1. Classification (GTDB taxonomy): domain Bacteria; phylum Bacteroidota; class Bacteroidia; order Cytophagales; family Cyclobacteriaceae; genus Algoriphagus. The sequence goes on along the minus strand of CAYTXN010000053.1, from coordinate 3,920 downwards.
CATACAGTTGATAGATAAATCCTGAGTCAGACCCTGCCGTTACTCTTCCGCCTCGATTTTTATATTCATTGACAAAAGTCATCCAAAGGTTATAATTTCTCTTCCATTGTACTTCCTCTTCTGTCGTCCAATCAAACCAGTAAGATCCATGTGACTGCCGACTAGGAGCATAAAATTTCCATAATGATGGTAAGGTGTAAACCGCATGCCATTCCTGGGTTCGTGCACGCATCAGATCACGATTGGCTTCATAAATGTTGAAGGTAGGATCAAGGGTAAAGTCAAGCTCCAGCAATTCATTCATCACATTATTCCAATGTTCAGAATAAGGAGGCGCAGCTTGATTCCAAAGCTTACCTGCCTCAGCAAATCGGTGCTGCTCATTTTGATAATTGTAATCCAATCTAAAATCCTGAATGGTTCTATCTTGAAATAATGCTTCCGGCAATCCATACCAGTGCTCCATGGAAGTCAATCCAGCACGGGCAGAATTCAGCACATTCCATCTGGCTACGTCCAGCTGCTGATGGTGCATGATAGATCGAAGACCAATCTTTTTGTTTTCGGAAATTGCTGCTTCCATGACCTCTGGTTTTGCACCAAAAAACTTAATTCCGTCAGCGCCTTTCCCTTTGTTAGCAATTACCCAAGCTTTTGCTTGCTCAGGAGTAGTGATTGGATTGGTTGCTCCTTGGCCAAAAGAGGTGTAAGCAAATATTCTTGGAGCGGTTATTTCATTTGCGAGCGACTTTTTCTTTTGATCCAATACCCAATCCAGACCATTCCCAGCAGAAGGATCTTTAATTGTGGTAATTCCATGTGCCATCCAGAGTTTATACACGTATTCAGCAGGAGTGCCCTGGCCCATTCCACCAATGTGTCCATGACTATCAACAAAGCCAGGAAGCAGGTAATGTCCTTCCAAGTCTAAAACTTTTGTATTGTCATCTGCTTTAGGCCTTCTGTTTTCACTGATAGGAAGCCCTGGGTAGCCAACTGTTTGAATTTGAGTGATGCGATTTTTTTCTACCACAATATCCACTGGACCGACAGGTGGCGCGCCAGTACCATCTACCAAAATGACTCCCCTAATGATCAATTTGGAATAAGGTCCTTCTCCCTCTGCTCTTGCAGGAGCTGGCATAATTTGGGAAAAAGCTTGAAAGGCCAAAGCCAAGCTAGCAACGGCAGTGAGTAAAATTTTCTTGAACATAGATTGGATGGCTAGAATAATGAGATTAAGATAAAATAAAATGAATCAGGAAAAAATGGATTTTAGACTGATGGAATGGCATAAAAAAACCCGACTGAAAATTCAATCGGGTTTTTAGTGGAGATTAGTGGTTTTATAAATCTTTATACTTTTCCATGATATCCTCAGAGATTCCTGTAAAGGAATATCCACCGTCATGGAAGAGGTTTTGCATAGTTACCATTCGAGTCAAGTCTGAAAACATCGTCACGATGTAATCAGCACATGATTCAGCAGAAGCATTTCCAAGTGGTGAAAGTGACTCTGCAAAGTTGTAAAAAGTGTCAAATCCTCCAATTCCTGAGCCTGCGGTTGTCTTGGTAGGCGATTGGGAAATCGTATTTACGCGAACTTTTTTCAGCTTGCCATAGCGGTAACCGTAACCTCTGGCAATGCTTTCAAGCAAGGCTTTAGCGTCTGCCATGTCGGTATAAAAAGGAAATACACGCTGAGCGGCAATGTAAGAAAGACCAACAATAGAACCCCACTCTTTCATCACGTCCATCTTTTCGGCTACTTGCATCATCTTGTGAAAAGACAAGGACGAAACATCGTAGGACTTCATCGCCCATTCGTAATTCAGGTCTCCATAGCTTCGCCCCTTTCGAATATTAGGCGACATTCCGATAGAGTGTAAAAGGAAATCAAAATCAGAACCCAAAAACTCTTTCGCCTCAGCGTACAACTTTTCGATATCTTCAATAACAGTGGCGTCAGCAGGGATCACAATGGTATTGCATTCCTCTGCAAGTTCTTTGATTGCGCCCATTCGCATGGCAATAGGGGCATTGGTGAGGACGAATCGACCACCTTGTTCTTTTACTTTTAGAGCAGTTTTCCAGGCAATTGAATTTTCATCCAGCGCACCGGTGATGATTCCAACTTTTCCTTTTAGTAAATTTTCTGGCATATAGCTTATGGATTGATTTCAAAAATTTCGGAGTAAAAATAGGGAAAATTTGGGATTAGCCTGCTCAATTAAGCAATAGCTCTTTCGCACTTTCCAAAGCAGAGGAGGAAGGATTGGCTCCCGCAATCATTTTGGCGAGCTCTTCTACCCGTTCTTCACGCGCTAGGAGCTTGATTTTACTTACTGTTTTTTCTGCCGAATTGTCCTTGTATACGAAGTAATGCATTTCCCCCTTAGCGGCTACCTGAGGCAGATGAGTAATACAAATCACCTGATGTCGAGTCGCTATTTCCTTCATCATTCTGACCATTTGAAGGGCAACTTCACCTGAAATTCCGGCATCTATTTCATCAAAGATCAAAGTTGGTAAAGCCATTTTATCTGCCATCAAGTACTTGATAGCAAAGAGTAGTCTGGAAAATTCTCCCCCGGAGGCTACCTTTTTCAATGGCTGCAAAGCACCTCCTTTATTTGCGGAAAAAAGAATTTCTACCTCGTCAAGACCAGCTTGGGTTGGAGGTATGGATTTATGCTCAAACTGGATTCGGGCATTTTCCATTCCCAACCCAGCAAGTAGTATTTGAAGCTCTTTTTCAAATTGTGAAAAGCAAGATTTTCGTTTTTGGGTTAGCTGCTGACCAGATTCGGTCATGGAAGCCTGTGTTTCAATCAGTTGCTTTTCTGCAGCGGCCAGGCTTTCATCCAGATTTTGAAACTGAAAAACTTTGTCTGCAAGATCACTTTCAATTTGGATTAGTTCTTCCACGGAACTCACACCATGTTTTTTCTGCAATTGATAGATTTTACTCAATCGATCACGAATTTGATCCAACTTTTCAAAATCAATTTCCACTTTGCTTTCTTCATCGACCAGCGATTCGGTCAGATCATTTACCTCAATAAATACGCTTTGAAATCTTTCCCGCAAATCGGAAAATTTATGCGCCAAGCGCTCAAGACTTTGCATGCCATGAAGAATCTGCCCCATTCCCTGGATCACTCCAAACTGCTCTTCTTGAAACAGCGCAAGCATTTCATTGATTTTGACCTTGATCTCCTCGGCATTTTCCAATACCTCCTGAGTAGATTCAAGCTCGGCCTGTTCACCTGCTACCAGTGACATCCCACTCAGTTCATCCAATTGAAATTGATTGAAGTCAGCCTCCTTCTGCATCCCGAAGGCTTTCTGCTTTAGCTCCTCATACTGCTTTTTTGCTTTGCGATATCCTCTGAATTTCTCCTGGTAGATTTCGACTTGTCCAGCAGTCTGAGCAAAAGCATCCACTAAGCCGAGTTGATAACTCCCTTCTCCAAGCTGAAGCGTGTCATGCTGGGAATGTACATCCATGAGCTTCGCTCCAAGCAACTTTAGAGAATCGAGTAAGACAGGTGTATCATTAACAAAAGAACGCGACTTACCATTTGGGCTAATTTCTCTACGAATGATGCAGCTTTCCTCGAAGTCCAATTGCTCCTGTTCAAAAAAATCTTTCAGCCCATACTCAGAAATATCAAAAACTCCCTCAACGACACATTTTTTATCCTCATGAAGAAGTACTTTGGAATCTGATCGATTACCAAGTAAAAGACCGACTGCTCCGAGCATGATGGATTTGCCGGCTCCTGTCTCGCCAGTAATCATGCTAAGACCCTTACTGGGCTGCATGCTTAACTGGTCAATCAATGCATAATTGGAAATACTGAGTGATTTGAGCATATACTGGATAAGCTTTGGGCAAAGCTAAAAAAAACCAACTT
>CAYTXN010000052.1:0-13964 GCA_964441195.1 uncultured Limnohabitans sp. | reverse complement strand
TGATCATTTCATAATCTTTGTTGTTAGATTTCAGGGCTTCCTCATAGGCAGGCCAACCTGCATTCACTCGCTCGTCGAGTTCTGCAAAGATGATAAGAAGTGGTGCCTCGATAGCCGGAACGTCTTCTACCGGTGGTTGTCCGCCGTAAAAAGGCACGGCAGCACCTAAACCTGGTACACGGACCGCCATCATATTGGCTATCCAGCCGCCAAAGCAAAATCCAACTACACCTACATTTCCATCGCAGTCGGGATGTTTTTTAAGGTATTCATAGGCCGCGATAAAATCTTCCAACATAGAGTCCCTGTTCAATGTGGCTTGCATAGTACGTCCCTCATCATCATTTCCAGGATAGCCACCAAGTGGAGTCAATGCGTCCGGAGCAATGGAGATAAACCCATCCACTGCACATCGTCTTCCTACATCTTCAATGTATGGATTTAGACCCCGGTTCTCATGAACAACTACGATTCCGGGAAACTTCCCTTTTCCTGCTGGCTTGGAAAGCAGTCCTTTGATTTGACCCCCACCTTTTGGAGAATCATACATCACAAAGTCAGAGCTTTGCATCCTGTCATCAGTCGGATCGATGGTCCTGGTATTTACATAGTCCGGCATCATGGCACTCATGAGCGCGGTAAGCGTAATGCCACCTACAGCGTAGACGGATAGTTTTTCGACAAAAGTTCTTCGGTCAAGTTTGTTGTGGCAATAATAATCGTAGAGGTCAAAGGCTTCCTGAGGGATGTCTTCTTTACGGAGCTGTTCCATGAGATTTGGTTTTGTTAGTAGTTTATAAGTTATTCAAAATCAAGTCAGAAAAAATTCCTTTTAGGTTGATCCCACAATATTTTGATATGAATGGGGCCTATTATAAACAAGTATTTTTGCAAGCTTAATTTTTCTGAGCAAATGAAGAGCTTCCAATCCAACAGGGATTTTCCTAAGTTGTTTTCCAAATGGAACTACAATCCCAAAATCGAGTCTAAATGCTTTTTAAATTTCAGTTAAAGTCTGATCGAGGCAATTAATCGAAGTGACTCTGAGCTGATTTCTTATGGAAAAGGGCAAAAAAAATGCAGCAAATTATGTTTGCTGCATTTTTAAAAAATGGTAATACCCAGTTTAAATTGTTCAGAAAGTTTGCTTAAACTAAAGTTTATTCAATAATTGAACGATTTAATATTCAGGTTTTATAATAGTCTAAAAAGTGATTGATAAATGTGAATTACATTTTATCACACGCTTCTTTGCATGCTTCAGCATGTTGCAAATGTGTTCTTAACCCCGCAAGTTTTTCTGTTGCCCAGGTACGGATTTGCTGATTTTCAGCATCTTCAGATGCTTCTTCAAATAGATCAATTGCATCCTCATGATGTTCAACCATCAATTTACTGTAAGCCTTGCCAAAATCGACTCCTGTTTTTTCGGCCAGATCTTCATAAGAGTCTCTTGAATTGTCAGTATCTGTATTCGGAATAGAAACTGAATTCGTTTGTGCAAGAGTTCTAAGCTCAGAAAGATTTTTGGTATGATCGGTCTGCATCATTTCACCTAATTCTTTCACATGGTCAGAGGTGCCTTTTTGTTGTGCCAATTTCCCTAAGCTGATTTCTTCCATTTGCATTTCTGCTGCTTTAATTAGAAACTCCCTATCGTGATCGTTTTCGACAACAAGAATAGTTTTATCATCAGCATCTACATTATTTAGATTTGTGTTGTCACCGACTTCTCTTGAATCAGTTCCTCTGTTTTCAGCACAAGATGAAAGGAGAAATAGGGTTCCAGCCAAGCCAACTGTAAATGCAAGGATTGGATTTAGTTTGGTTCGATTTTTCATATTTATATTTTTGTTTAAGAAGACAAACTATGCAAGGAAACCGCATTAGCACCTTGCATAGATTGGTTTTGAATTTTAGTAGTGGATTTCCTCGCCACGGTTTGTTTTCCAGTTGTTTTCAAGATACTCGGCGTCTTCATCGTTTTTTGGAGTTACAGAAATCACGACATTACCTTCTTTGATTCCAGACTCATACAATTTTGCTCGAGCTTCTGGAATACCAGAGCCTACCAAAGCACCGATAACTCCACCTGCTAATCCACCCGCACCTGCACCTGCCAAACCGGCAGCTATTGGTCCTGCGATCAAAATACCAAGCCCGGGAATTACTACGCTTGTGCCAATTGCAGCAACTACTCCAGCAATAGCGCCGAGTGTGCCTCCGATGGCCGATCCTTTACCAGCATGTTCCGCTGCTTTGGTGCCAATCTCAGTTTTTTCTGCACCTTCTTCATTGTAATGAGTTTTTTGAGTTTCTTTTGACATCATTAAGTTGATTTCGTCTTTTGAATATCCTCTGTCATGCAAGGTATTGTATGCATTTTCAGTGCTTTCACGGTCACTAAACATACCCGTCAGCACTCTTTTCTCTGAAGGTCTAGACGTAAGTCCGTCATTATTATAATTTGAAGTTTCCATCTTTATGGTAATTTTTTTTAGTTAAATGTGATACTGTTGATGTGGGTTGTATAGAATTTTATTGATTTTTAAAATCACACTAATAAAATCTGTCCTAGTCTTCGTTGAAAGTCGATAGCTATTATTAGTTTACTTTTACTTAGCTAGTATTTCTTTTAAAGAGTTAAATGAATTTTCCTATTTATGGATTAGGTACATTGTGTAAGGAGTGCATAGATGATGATAAATACGAGTATTGTACCAAAGCATCCGCCTCCTAATTTTTTTGCGCCGTAACCCGCTATCAGTCCTTTGAATATATTGTTCATATAAGTTTTATCTTATAATGAAATCATGCAGGCTCTTCAGCAGCATCTACATTAATTGCTTGCATAGCCACTTCCGAAAGTTTGAGATCAGCTGTTTTCTCTTCTTGAAGTGTAGTAGCTAACAATTTTTCAACATCTGATAGGCCCAAAGTTTCGGCAAACTGTCGAAGTGTGCCATAGGTAGCGATTTCATAATGCTCAACTTTTTGAGCAGCGGAGATGATTCCTGCATCACGCATTGAACCTTCTTCACAGGACTCCATGATACCTGTAGCTTCCTTAATGAGACCTTCCATGGCATCGCATTTTTTACCTTCAGCTTTTACTTTAATCAATTCAAAAACCTTGTCCAACCTTTTGATTTGCTCCTTGGTCTCTTCCAAATGAGAAGTCAATGCAGTATTCAATTCCTCAGAAGTAGTTTGCTTAGCCATTTTAGGTATAGCTTTTAGCAATGCATTTTCTGCCCAGTAGATGTCCTTCAATTCATCTTCAAACAAAGACATGAGTTGAGAAGATTGCATGGAATTTTTTTTGCCCGATTTGGATTTGCCGGATCCATTTGCCGACTGTTGAAATGTGCTTTTCTTGTTTTGCATGTTGTGGTTATTGTTTTGGTCTAGATATAGTTTGGTTTTTGGTTAAAATCTTGAGTCTATAGGAGTTTCCTGAGTTTGAAGTTTTTCATCGTCCTGATAGACTGACCAACTCATGACTCCATTTTTTGGAGCGGTCGCCTTTTCGATTTTTTCTTTTCTCTTGGCACTCAATTTCTTATTTGTTGCTTGGACTGATTCTTCACTTCTATCCGTACCAGCTGCTTTCTCCTCGAGTAGTCCATTGGTATCCTTTACATGTTGAATCGGATCTTGAATTACCTGCCACTCTTCACCCAACAATGGGCTATTGCCTTCATTCCAAGGACCTTTGAAATCCTCACCTTCCGACATCTTAAAATACTTGTTGCTGAATTTGGGATCACTTTCCAGGATTCCTGGAGGAAAGTTGGGTTGAATTGTATCGAGAGCTGCTTGGAACATTTGATAATGAGCCACCTCTCTTGTCATCAAAAAACGAAGGGATTCTTTTACATATTCGTCATCCGTGAATTTCATCAGGTTTTCGTAGACCATTTTTGCACTAGTCTCAGCGCCTAAATTCAAGCGTAAATCAGCAGTCAAATCTCCCATACCCATGATGTAACTTGCACTCCATGGATTTCCGACACTGTCAGTTAAGGTAGGAGTGCCACCACTTACAATGAAAAAATGAGGATTAATCATCGCGTCATTGATGTAATTTTCTTTAGCAGCTTTGCCGTCCAACATTTTAGTCAAATCTGATTCGTCAGCTGCATTTTTCAGTTCTCCGTTTACTCCCGTCAGTAGCATTTGAATAGTGGCGCCGACGATTTCCAGGTGACTGAATTCTTCCGTGGCAATATCCATCAGCATGTCATACTTGTCAGGGAATGCTTTTCTACACCCAAATGCCTGAACAAAATATTGCATAGCTGCTTTCAATTCTCCATTTGGACCACCAAACTGTTCGAGTAATAACTTCGCGAATCGTACATCTGGCTTGGATACCCTTGCATTAAATTGCAATTCTTTTACATGATGGAACATAGTGGTATAGTTTGATTAAATTGATTTAGTATAATCTATGTAAATCACTAAAATATTTAGTGCTCAATTATTTTTTTGCATTGAACATACTGCTATCATCATAGATGAAATGCACTTATGGTGAATGTTATTTCAAAAACCATGAGTCAGAATATTCTTTTGTTTCAAATTTATTGGCGAGGATTTTTTAGAATCATATAAAGAATAAGTCTAATATTATGCCACCCCCTCAGAAGCTATTAAAAACGACATTCATCCCTTTACATTAAAAATTTTGAGAAGGTAAATCCTCGCAATGGGGATAAAATTTTGTGGATTTTTGCTACAATATAGGTTTGTGAAATATAATTTATTTAAATGCCAATTGAGTCAATAGTCAGCTGAAACTATATTAGAATAAATTAAAAAACAGTCAGGTTTAATATTTTTTCTCTCTAAAATTGCTTATTATTTGTGGAAGGATCACATTAAAAAAAATAGCCCAAAGTCGAAACTTTGGGCTAAGGTTGTGTTGGTAGTTTTTTATCGAGCAATAAGTCAGTTTTTCAAAAGCTAATCTTCGACTTAAAAAGTGAGGAAGACTTCCCATTATTCATTTCTAAGGTTAGTTGAAGGATTTAGAAAAGCAGCTTTTAAGGATTGTGAACCTACCGTAAGCACAGTCAGAACAAAGATGAAAAGCAGTGCCAGCCCTAGTGTATCTGCACCTATATTGACTCGGTAGGCCAAGTTTTGCAGCCACAGGTTATTGACAAACCAAGCTGCGGGGAGACCCAAGACTATCGCTATTCCTACCAGTTTGATAAATCCTAAGGATAACTGCCATGCAATGCCGGACACCGTTGCGCCTAGGGTTTTGCGGATCGCGACTTCTTTGGTCTTTACCTCTGCGGCATAAGTGGCCATTCCCAGCAATCCCAAACAGGAAATGGTGATCGCAAGAAAGGCAACGAGCCCTACTACTTTTCCTAAAATCCCGAAGAAAACATTGTACATCTCGTTCATTTCCACCTCAAAAAAATCATAGTCGATCTTGAGTTCAGGATTTATCTTATTCCATGCTGTATTCAATGTAGCAATCAGGGCCTCATCACTTCCGGTATATTTCACCTGTAATTGACTGAACTCTTCAGGATTGTAAAGTAGCGCCATTGGTGCATCCTGTACCAATAGATGCCGATGGATATAATTGGGCAAAACACCGATTATTTCATAGAGGGTGGGGTCATTTCCTCGGTATAGAGCCTGGCCTATTGCTTCTGAAGGACTTTCAAAACCGAATTTATTTACAGCCAATTCATTGATAAGTATTTTTGTTTTGTTGGATTCAGGATTCTGTGGGTTGAAATTTTTCCCCGCAATAAGCCCCAACCCCATATTTGCCAAGTAGTCTTCATCTACATGGAAATAATCCATCTCGTATTTTTCTGCTTCAGGAGTAGCCTTAAACTCATCGCCCATGGTGATTCCCGCGCCAGGAATGTGGGAGATAGCAGAGACACTTTCTACATTACTGTAGCTGATCAATTCGGCCTTTAATTGGTCAGGACTTGAATTGTTCAATTTCACCAAGACTTTATCCTGCACTTTAAATCCCCGATCCTTATTTAGGAAGAGGTCCGTTTGATCATAGACCAATATAGCCGAAACAATAAATATCAGAGAGATGGCGAATTGAACGACTAGAAGTGCTTTTCGAAGACCAAATCTTGAGAATAATTTCATGCCTCCAAAATCCTTCAACACTTTGACCGGCTGAAAGGATGAAAGAATCACTGCAGGGAAAAAACCGGCCATCAGTCCTACAATCAGCGCAAATCCAATCAAGTATGGATAAACCTCCAATGAGGTGGAAAAATCCCAGCGTAAAAGTTGGACTAGTCTTAAGTTCATCAAGAAGGGTTTTGCCAACACTACGATGACCCAGGAAAATGCCAAGGCAATAATAGAGGTGAGAATTGCTTCTGAAATAAATTGGGAAAAAATTTGAGAGCGTTTGGCTCCCGTTACTTTTCTGATTCCAATTTCCTTCGCTCTTGTAAGTGATCGGGCGATAGATAAATTGGTGTAATTAAAGCAGGAAGTCAGCATAATGATTACCGCCAATCCTCCTAAAAAGATCACAAATATTCGGGGCAAAAATGGACCAATGGGGTTATTAATATCCGGCCCCATGGCAATTTCAGTCAAACCTTGCAAAGCAAAATCGTGCTTTTCTGGATCGGTTTCAGCGTAATGAACTTTTGCGATGGTCTTCAGATTTTGCTGAATTTCAATTGGAGAATATCCATCCTCCAACAAGATATACATATAGCCCTCGTGGATATGATTCCAGGATTCCAAAACACTTTTGGAAACACTGTCAGTAGTGGCTAGACTGGAAACTGATGAAAAGGAAGCCAATCCCTCAAACATCACATGCGATTTCTGATCTGGTTTTTCTTTCAGAATGCCAGTGACCTTGAATTCTCCCTGTTCTCCGACTTTGATCGTTTCTCCGAGTGGATCAGGAATTTTGAAAAGCTTATCAGCTGTTTCACGGGTCAGCACCACAGAATAAGGTTCTGAAAGGGCAGTTTCCTGATTGCCAGCTTCAAGTTCTAATTCGAAAACGTCCAAAATCTCAGGATCAGCAAAATATCCTGTGATGGGAATATTGACGTCCTGCTTGAAGTCCATCATACTCATGTTCCCAAACCCTCTTTTGATTCGAGCAACTTTTTCGACACCTGCGACATCCTGAAGCAAAACCTCTCGGAGCGCCATGGTGGTGGTAGCTGTGGGTTTGTACTTTTCCGACAAGGTATTTACCCTGAAAATCCGCTCCTTGCGCGTGTTGTGTCGATCATATTTGTATTGATCCAATACAAGTGTGATCACGATTAGGCTGAGCGCCATGCTTACTCCCAATCCAAAAATGTTGATGAAAGAAAATATCTTGTATCGCAGTAAATTCCGAAAAGCTACTTTAAAATAATTTTTCCACATGATTTAGTATGTCTTAGTGCTGTCAATTTTTAACACCGCGTAGGCTCTTCAATATTTGATTTTCAGATACCATGAATCCTATCGGTTGAAAGCAGGTATTCCAATGCGGTGCCAATTCATAATGCCTCTGAAATGCATATAATCGGGATTTTAAAAAGTATGGGAAAATCATTTTTGGACAATTTTGTTCGGAGGAGAACAATTTGTGTGGTCACATGGTGTAGAACATTCCAGTCATTAAGGAAACACGGCAGATAAAAGAAAAAAAAATTGAAAAATGTATTTGACTGGTTACTAAAAATATCCTAGAAATAGAGAAGAATTTGGTGGTTTTTAGAGGCTTGAAAGTGAATTGTAATTTGCTAAAGTGATTTTGTTATTTGATTATTTGACCGATCCAACTTTTGATAATTTCAGGTTGCAAATCTTCCAGCCTTTTGATTTTAATGTGACGCATATCTTTCCCTGATCCTTCTAATAGATCTTGATGGTTTTTAATTTCTTCAAATTTGAAAACACCAAATGTCAAATATGATTTAGCAGTTTTAAAATATGCAAAATCGGTGTCTGTCGAAAAAACCGGTCTGCTCCATTTGAAATTTTCCGCTACAGAAGACACTTCTGTATGAATTATGTCTCTGATTGCTTCCATTATTTTTCTTTGTTCCTCGGGAGCTTCTGATATATAGGCTGTTACTTGATCATTCATGAGTTTGGAGTTTTGACATTTTCTGAAAAGTACCTAGTGGATTGAAATTGCGATTTTTCCCTGATTTAAGAAAATGTTACTAATCCTATCGCTGAGAATAGTAAAATCAATTCAAAAGTTATCATCGTGTTAAGTTTTAGGGCTGGCCGAATTTTTATCAATTCTTCACCGAAATTCGAAACAAAAGCCATGAAATCGAGCATGTCTCCGACGACACATACCGGAATGATTTCCATGAAGCGAGATTCTCCCGATCTGCCGCGGCGGACGGGACAGGCTGCCTGCCAGCAGGTCTGACCTTTAAAAACAAATTATAAACAAATGCAATATGGTCCATTTCAATATCTGCAAGAAGAAGAAATAGCTGTAAGTGGAAAGTTGATGGAAACCATTTTCCTTGAAAAAGGTCATTTGATCTATCAACCACCACAACGAATTACACCCATTTTTGAAATTTTATCCGGTGCTGTAAAAATAGGGTCCTATTCTCCTGAAGGGGAGGAGGTATGCTATGATATACTCCGGCCAGGAGATTTTTTTGGAAACCTCCAATACCTAAATGGGCAATTTTCAGAGTTTTCCAAAACGCTCACTGCTACAGAACTCAGAGTCTATGACGTGGATTTTTTTAAACAGCTGGTAACCAATTCACCCAAACTGGCGGGATGGTTTTTCAAGGAATTAGTCAGTCGCTGGTGTCGTGCAGAAGATCGATTGTATGCGGTTAGAAGCTTAACTCCTCGGGAAAAGGTGAAAAAAATTTTACCCTTATTTCAGGATCAAATCAAAGACGCTTTAGGTAAAACTATTCAACTTCAAAAAATAGTAACCTTTCAGGATGTAGCTGATCTCACTGGGTTGAGTAGGCAGACGGTTTCGAAGGTTATGCATGAAGGAATTTCTAGACCTAAAGAATCTCATCAACCGAGTTTATAGTAAAAATTGGCCTAATGAATCGAATAAGCCAATTCATTAGGCCGTAAAAATTATTTTTTGATCCCAGGGTACAAGTTGCTTTCAGGAAGGTCCATCTTCAAGTCAAGGAGATAATTGACAACAGCGGCCACATCTACCAATCCCATTTCTTGGATCTCTACATTTTTTCTGATTCCAGCACCCCATGCGATAAAACCAGTTTCGATTTCCTTGAAGTCAGGGAAAAAGCCATGCGTTCCTCCCTTTGCCGGTTTCAAAACTGTGCCTGAACTAGAGGGAGAAAAAGAAATTCCTTGAATAGGAGCCAAGGCTAAAACAGCATTTGGATCAGCTCCAGCCTCTTTTAATTCTTCTTGATTGAGTACTCGAAATAATTTCTTTTGGCTTTCAGGAAGATTCTCCAAAATAGCTTTCACTTTTTCCAGCGTTTCCGTATCGCTTTTGTCTTTCAAATGTAGAAAGGCAGACGCTCCACTCGTATGAAAAGCAGCTTTCCAGTTACCTCTATCAGGCTGGTTTTCCATTAATCCAGCTTCCACTAGCCAGACATTTGGGCTGATCGAACTGTGAATATTGACAAAACCGTGATCACCGGTGACGATGAAAGTGGTTTGATCCAAAATGCCGGCACGCTCTGCAGCTTCAATGATTTTACCAATAGCACGATCTGTTGCAGCAAGAGATTTCCTGACCATTGGCCCATCTCGTCCTTCTTCGTGTTGGAAATGGTCAGTAGCAATCAGATGAAGTGTGATCAGATTTGGCTTGTAAGTTTCAAGAACATATCCGGCCATTTCTCCAATTCGGTCTTCCCGATTAAGGTAGTCGCCGTTAAATGTTCGCTCATTCAATTTTCCCAAAACCTGCTCTTCCAATTCAGCCATTAGGCCTTTTGGTGTTTCTTTCTCCCGCATAGGTTCGATTCGACCAAAACCTTCCTCCAAACTCCAGAATTCAGGAAGATTGTAATCAATCGGGGCGTTGACTGAAACAGGCCAGATAAAACTCGCACTCTTCATTCCGCCTGCTTTTACCGCATCCCAAAGTGTAGGGACTTTAATTAATTCACTTTCCCAATACCATCTCCCGGTTTGTCCGGTCGGTTCAAATGGTGCATTGTAATAAATGCCATGGTGAAGTGGAGTTCGACCTGTGATTATGGTGGTATGAGAAGGGTAGGTGACGGATGGGAAGACACCAGTGACACCAAGTGAACGAGCTCCTGATTTTGCCATTTCCTGAAGGTTTGGAGCTGGCCATTTTTCTTCCAGGTAAAAGTCCGGACGAAAGCCATCAATAGAAATCAATACGACATGTTGAGTTGGCCGAGTTTCTTGAGCTTGCAAAAGCCCGGACAGGGAAACTCCAGCCAGGATTCCAAAGGAAAAGATCCAAGATTTTAGCCGTGATAGATTATTCATATTTATTATTTAGGTGTGGTTGGAAAAAAGAAATCCAGCAACAAAAGGTTGCCGGATTCTTTATAATTTAAACTGATTAAAAGAAAACTCTTCCAGAAATCTGGACCTGGAAAGGAGTTCCGCTAGGGTTTGCGACTCCTACGTTTGGATTGATCTCATACACATATTGACTGTTGACAGGGTCAAAGTTTCGGATGGTCATCAAAGTCTGGTTTCCAAGTACCTTTCTTGTTCCCCACTCCTTGTTCAGCATGTTAGCCACATTGAATATATCCGCTCCCAACTCAAGACCAGACTTTTTACTTTTAGTGAAGAATACTTTCTTGGCTACTCGCATGTCCCAAACTCCAAAATATCCGTTTTCACCACCGTTTCTTGCAGCTACTTGGCCAAGACTACTTTGGATATAGTCTTTGGCTAGGTTGTCAGGATTTGCCAAAACTTCCGCCATTGCGCTGCTGATTGGTTCAGGAACACCCGGACCGTTTGGAGCGAAGGCAAAAGCAAGATCATTTGTGTTCACAAAGTCACCGTTCACATTTCCATTGACTATTAAAGAATAGCGAGTTCCGCCTATTCCTGAGTATCTAACTCCAACAGTAAATCCTTTAAATGTTGGTAATGTACCGTACATGACTACTTTATTTCTGAACTGTCCATTGGAATAGCTCATTCTGGAAAGATCCCGCGGATCGTCAACAACGGCCTGAAAGAGGGTCGCGCTATTCGCCACGTTTCCGTTAAAGGAGGTGTTGTCTTTGGAGTCATTCCAAGTGTAGCTTACTGTCACCTGTCCGTCTCTAAAGTAACGGTAGGTACCGTCGATCACAGCGGTGTAGGTATTGTTTCGTCCTTCGCTTACTAGCTCAAGTACCCGGCCGATTTCTGTGGTTTTTCTGCCTTGGGTCCAATCCGCATTTCCATTGTTTGTGCTGATTGTTTCAGCTGGTACAAAAACTCCTCGGTTTCCTTCATTAGCTAGTCTGAAGAATGGCTGATCGACAATATTTCGATCCAGATACATGTAGTTATTTCTAGCGATGGATGCGATAAAATTCACACCTACTCTAAAACGGTTATTGATGATCCTGTTATACATCACGTTGCCTTTGTAGACAGTTGGAACCTTAAGATCCTCACTGTTCATGTTGATTGTGGTGACAGGCGTTATGTTTGGATTATTCAATAGTTCCACTCCAGGTGCTGTAGCAGGATTATCTCTGTAGGACGGGAAATTTGGTGTAGGAACGTTTGCTCCTGTGATATCTACAGCCACGATTTTTGTACCGTCAAATTGTAAATTGTTGACATCGGTGTAGTTATTAAGCGCAGATCCGAAGATACCGCCACCTATTCTAATCACGTCAGTCTGACGTTCATTGATGTCCCAAGTGAATTGGACTCTAGGTTGGATTTGAAAACCACCAGTTTTCACGTCAGTTTTTAGACCCAATTCGTCAAAAACGGTCTGGTTGAAATTTGGAGCATTTTGATAGGTAGTGTAGTCTCCTCTTAATCCAACTACCAAGTTTTTACCTCGACCTAAATCAGTTTCAGCCTGTGCATAAACTCCACCGCCAAATATGTTTTGCTTCACCGTAGGATCTACCAAGGCCACCTCTCTGGCATAACGATAAGGCGTAAGGTTGTCAAAGTTATCTAAGCCTGTGAACCAAAAACGACCATTGAATTCACTGGTAGCCAAGGAAGTGAGTCTATTCATCAAAAGATCCGCACCAAAGGTGTAATTCGTTTTTCCTACGTTGTAATAGAGGTTGTTGACCAACTGGTACACATGGGATTCAAATCTTTCCGGTAAATAACGCTGACCTCCGATCTGAATGTTGGTATTCACATTTCGATCATTGACTACAGATTCTACCCGCTGAACAATAGCTCTTGGGATATTTTCACTTGGGAGTTGATCACTTGGACGACCGTCGTCAAGTGTGTAGAGGTACTGAAGTTTGACTTCGTTGGTCAAGTTAGGAGCAAGCACGGTCCGAAGTGAAGCCATCAAACTGTTGGCCTTGGAAAGGTGGTCTCCATAAACCTCGTACAAGTTGATTGTGGTGTTATCATTTACACCTTGACTATTTAGATCCCACGAAAAGTTATTTCTGATTGTCAGTAAATTCTTCGGGTTGATCTGATAGTCCAATCGCGCAAAAGCAGTATGTGAATATCTGAGTTTGTCAAAACTACCAGTCTGTGGAGAATCAGCTACCCCATATTTGGATCGGGAAATCTGAAGGTACCGGTCCAAAGACTGCTGAGAAAGGTTAAATCTCACTTCATCCTCCGGTGTTTGAATGTCTGCAATAAACAAGGGTTGGGCGTCACGTTGTCCATCATATGCCACGAAGAAATGGAGCTTATCCTTAATGATTGGACCACCCAAACTGAAACCATATTGCTGGATCGCAAACTCATTTTGTCTAGGATTACCTCGAATATCAAATTTACTGGCCAACCAATCAGCTCGGTTGAATAGGAAAGCAGAACCTTCAAACTGGTTGGTTCCTGTTTTGGTTACCGCACTGATGATACCACCACCGCTTCTACCGTTGGTGACGTCGTAATCATTGGTCACTACTTCAAACTCCCGAATCGCTTCCATAGAGATTGAGAAAGGTCCTCTGTTTGTCGCTCCACTTGAAAGCGGGCTGCGGTTTGTCATTCCATCGATCGTATAGTTTGTGGATGAAAAAAGCTGACCCAAAAGGCTGTTTCCGTTCGCAACTGGAGAAAGATCCACCAATGAGTTGAAGTTTCTTCCATTCACTGGTAGCGTTGACATGTCTTTTGCAGATACGGCTGTTGAGCTTCCTAATCGATCAATACTGTTGACGATAGAACTCGCCACCACACTGACCTCACCAAGTTCTTGAGCTTGTTCGCTTAAGACAATGTCAAGCTTGATATTATCTCCCTGATTAAGAGAAATGCCAGTGAAGGATTTAGTACCAAATCCAATGTAGGTTGCAGTTACGGTGTAATTGGTGCCCAGAGGAATCTGAGATACAATGTAATTTCCCGTTACGCCAGTTACTGTGGATGCTGTAAATCCAGTGCTTTCATTTTTCACTAGGATCTGAGCTCCAATCAGCATTTCACCGTTTGTGTCACTTAATTTTCCGGAGACGGTCGCATTGACTGCCTGAGAGAAGGCGTTTTGCGCGAGCATGAGGCAGAACAGCATCATGACGATGCAAATCTTGTAGGTAAAAGTTTTTAATCTCATAGAATTGAACAGATTGGTTGATTCTTCAAAACTAGAGTGGCACTACCCCAAGCGAATGTTAAAAATTAACATGGTGTGCATTGTTCATAAAAGCTTAAAGGAGGAAACAATTTGGTAAAAGTTGGACTCTAGGAAGAATTAAAAATTGTTTAGATGATTATTTAATATGTATACCCGCTTTCTTACCAGTGACCTTATTAAATATCGTTTGAAGTTCCTTAGAACATGCTGTGGACCGTCGACCGTCGTC